>CASFSH010000221.1 GCA_949297205.1 uncultured Bacillota bacterium
AATGATTCAGGGACATCTCCTGATGCTATCTTCTGCGCAAGACCCTCGGCAACCGCTGTTTTACCTACACCCGGCTCACCTATAAGACAAGGATTATTTTTGGTACGTCTTGAAAGTATTTGCATTACCCTTGCTATCTCGTCATCACGTCCGATAACCGGATCAAATTTATTTTCATTTGCCATTTCGGTAAGATCTCTTCCGAATTTATCAAGGGTAGGAGTTTTTTTACCTCCCGTTTTTTTCTTATTGCTCTGAGGCTGTGTATAACTCTCATTATCAACTGCGTTCAGAGTGTTTGTATAGAAGGCATCCAAATTTACTCCCAGACTCATGAGAATCTGTGCCGCAACCCCGTCTCCGTCACGCATAATCGCCATCAATATATGCTCTGTGCCTATATAATTGTGTCCCAATCTCTTCGCTTCCATCGCACTATATTCAAGAATTCTTTTACTTCTCGGTGTAAGTGAAAGTTCCGTTGCGGGGTTTATTGACGGTTTAATCCCGATAAGAGCTTTTAATTTTTCGGTAACAGCTTCCTCTGTAATTCCTTCATCTTCCAGTGCTTTTGCCGCAACACCCGTACCTTCTCGTATCAATCCAAGCAAAAAATGCTCGCTGCCTATATAATAATGTCCCATTTCACACGCAACATCATGCGCATTTGATATTGCCGCTCTTGCTTTTTCTGTAAAATTTGAAAACATCATAATAATCATCCTTTCTTTTATTCCTATACTTTAAATAGAAATTTCATCCCATATTTAGATATTATTTCTTATCATTTCAGCTCGTATTTTATCCCGCTCGTCAGGAGTAAGGCGCTTGCCTGCCTTATTTTCAATTGAAGCAGGTTCTGCCGAAATCATCATTTCTATCAGATTTGCATTAATGTCTTTTAATATACCCATGTTTTTGCCCATAATAATATCGGATAAAAGCGTTTTTGCTTCCTGTGATGACATTCTTCTTGCATATTTTAAAGTACCGTAAGAACGATAAAATTTATCTTCCAGATAATCTTTGTTATTTTCAGTTAATTTCCTACGTGCATCCTTTTCATGCTCTGCTATCTGATTTACAATATTTTTTACCTTTTCAATAATTTCTTTTTCGGAAAGTCCCAATGTTATTTGATTGGAAATCTGATACAAATTACCGTATGCCTTTGAACCTTCACCGTACAAGCCTCTTACTGCTATACCAAGACTGCTTGCAGACGATATAATTCTTGAAATATTATCTGTCATTGTAAGTGCAGGCAGATGCATCATAACAGATGCTCTCAATCCGGTACCTGTATTTGTAGGACAGCTTGTCAGATAACCGAAATCCTTATCAAACGCATACTTCATATTCTCGTCGATAACATCATCAACACGGTTCGCCGTTTCATAAGCTTCATCAAGTTTATATCCTCCGAGAATAACCTGCAGTCTGATATGATCCTCTTCCATTAACATTATACTCATGCTGTCATCATCACTTATCATTACCGATGCGTCCTGTTTATTTAACAAATCCGGACTTATGAGATGTTTTTCTGCCAATACCTGTTTATCCACATCACTTGTTTCTTTAATATAATAAGTCTTAAAACTCTTTGACAAAGTTGAATTTGAATTTAAAATACTGTTCTCAATTTCCTTTGCGGCTTTTTTCATCTGTTCACTTGTCATTGCGTTCGGGAATGGATAATCGGCAAGGTTTCTTGCAAGACGTATTCTCGTACTTACTATTATATCATCATTGTTTTTTTCTTTATACCATATCATACCTGTCACCTCTTTCATTATTCATTGACGTTTCCCAAAGACTTTAATTGTTTATGCAGCTGAGCTGCTTTTTCATAATTTTCTTCCTTTACTGCTTTTTGCAATTCTGCCTTGAGTTGTTCATATTGTCTTTTCTTTTTTAATTCATATGCACTTGCAGCCGGAATTTTTCCGGTATGCTTTGAATTTTGCTGAATTTGTCTTAACGTTGCCGCTATAGGAGCACGAAATGTTTCATAACATTTAGGGCATCCAAATTTTCCTGTCTGTTGAAAGCTCTGATATGTTCTGCCGCAGCCCGGGCAGCTTTTAACCTCCCTATATGTAGGGAATACATCAAAATTATCAAAAAAATCTGCAAATTCCGAAAATAAATCATACATAAAAATCAATCCTTTCTTATAACACTCTTAAATATTTTATTTATATCCTATTATCTTTATCTTTTTTTATATACACTCTAAACCAATGTAAGCAACATATTTTTTAATACATTTGCTCTTATATTATCACTTGTTTTCTCATTTCGCGGAATGCTTTTATCTGAAATTGCCGCCAAAATAAGATTGCTTGTCTTTTCATCGATTGTTCCGGATGAAGTAAGATACACAACAATAGAGTTTGCTGTAGTATTATCTATTGATGTACCGATTTTTTCAATTGCTTTACAAATCAATTCATTTCCGTCATGTTTAATTCTTTTTATTCTGAGACATCCTCCGCCTCCGCGTCTTGATTCAACAATATAGCCTCTGTCGGGATTAAATCTTGTAGATATTACATAATTAATCTGAGAAGGAACACAATTAAATACCGACGCAAGTTCATTCCTGCCTATTTCAAGCCATCCATCATCATTTTTCAGAAGTTCCAATATAAAACTTTCTATTCTGTCGCTTGTTCCCATTTCAATCATTCCTTTTCATTTTAACTTTGACTATCTTTGACCTTTATGATGTTATTATAACATATATTTTCAAAATGTCAATTAACAAATTTTATATAATTTATGAATTTATTATTAACATGATTATTTTGTTTTAAACATTTGCCAAAATAAAAATCCGTATTTTATCAGCATTAAATGCATCAAAAATACGGGTATATTAATTTTCATTAATCAACTTTACTTTTTCTTCTCAATCCCAATTTTTCGGAAAGCTTATTCAAATTTTCAACATCACCGTCTACTAATTTCCCTTTTGTATTTACAGGCAGATTAATTACAAGGATATTGTCGGTATCAAATACCATCTTGGCATTTTTATACATGATATCTACATCCATTAACGGTTCACTTTCGTATACATTCGAATAAAACCAGTTAAATCCCTTTCTTGAACATAATGTTATTTCACATGGCAGGTAATAACTGTTATTCTGGAATGTATAAATTTTAGGATCATTTTCATGTATCATACATCCATCCCACAGTCTGAAATCACTGGGGAACATTCTCATAGGGTCATTCAGCTGATAATTTTCAGGCTGCCATCTCTTTTCAGGAATTTCTGCCAGATTATTATCCTCTCCTATTGTGTGATTTACCCCTATCTGACATCCGGGCTGTAATCTTTTTACTGTATCATACAGTATATCAAGTTCCCATTCACGTCTTGTTTTATCCCATGCACCGTCAAGCCACAATTCGCATATGTCTCCGTATCTGCCGTCCATTAATTCGGTAAGCTGGTTTCGCATATAAGACAAATATTCACCTTTAAAATTATTTTGATAACATGGAATTTTTCTGTCCCACAGAGAATAATACAATCCCAATTTAAGTCCGTACTTTTTGCAGGCCTTTGAAAGCTCCGCAACAACATCCGTAGGATTTGATGAATTGGTTACGCAATAA
>CASFSH010000222.1 GCA_949297205.1 uncultured Bacillota bacterium
GCTCTGAGAGTCATATCGGTAAAAACCACATAAGGCGGTATTCCCTTTGTACTTGCAATATGCATTCTTAATTTTTTCAATTCGTTAAATAAATCTTTGTTTTCCGTTTCTTTCGTAGTTGCTTTTTTGGATTTCGTATTATTTTCTGTTTCTTCTCTGATTTTTATTATAATACTACTGTTTTCTCTGATTGCATCAATGGCTTTTTGCGTCAGTTCTATTACATTATATTTGTCTGTGTTTGCAAAAAGATACTTCAGCTCCAAAAGTGCGTCTATATATTTTTGTACCTCTTTGTTTTTATATTGAGATAAAATACCGAAATAAACCATATTATATAAGCGATAGTCGGAAACCCTTGAATCTTTTTCTTTTCCTCTAAGAATGTCACAAAGCATTGTTTTTCCGAAAGCTTTGTGCCTTCTGTCAAGCTCATCAATACATAAAAATATTTTTTTTGCTTCTTTCGTAATATCCTTACTTACAAAATCGCTTTGACAATTCATACATTTATTACACTGTGTAATTGTTTTATCACCAAAATAATCCAGCAAAAATCCTCTCAAGCATTTTGTTGTTTCGCAATATCTCACCATATCCCTTAGTCTGTTTAAATCCAGTTCTTTGATACGATTGTTTTCCTCCGGTGTCAGATTAGGATTTGGTTCGTTTTTTTCTATCATTAATTTATTCGTGAAAACATCTTGTACGGAGTAAAATACTATACATTCAGACTCACTTCCGTCTCTTCCAGCTCTTCCTGCTTCCTGATAATATTCTTCAATGCTTTTCGGTATATTGTAATGTATAACCATTGATACGTTGGATTTGTCAATTCCCATTCCAAATGCACTTGTAGCTACCATTATATTATATATATCATTTTGAAAATCCTCTTGATTTTCCTTTCTTTCCCAATCCTCCAATCCCGCATGATACCGGGTTGCCTTATATCCGTTTTTTTGCAGCTTTTCGCATACATTTTCAACATTTTTTCTTGTATTGCAATAAATAATAATACATCTTTGTTTGTTTTTTTTTAAAATTCCAAGCAATCGTTCAAATTTCGATGATGCATGTATTACCCCGAAATAAAGATTTTGTCTGTCAAATCCTGTTGTCAATTCAAACGGGCTGTCTAAATTCAGTATATTTATAATATCTTCTTTAACAAGCTGAGTTGCCGTTGCGGTTAATGCACACAATACCGGACGATTTACAAGCCCATTTACAAACTGAGCAATTTTCAGATAGTCGGGTCTGAAATCCTGACCCCATTGAGATATACAATGTGCTTCATCCACAACCAGCATGGAAATATCGACTTTTGACACAAAATCCCTGAAACTCTCCGTCATAAGTCTTTCGGGAGCAACATATATAATTTTATATGCTCCCAGCTTTGCACGTCTTATAGCTTCAAGATACTGATTGTATGTAAGTGAACTGTTTAAATAAGCTGCTTTTATTCCGTTCTGTACCAATGAATTTACCTGGTCTTTCATAAGAGAAATCAAAGGCGAAATAACCAGTGTAATGCCCTTCATCATAAGTGCGGGCACCTGAAAACAAAGGGATTTTCCCGCACCTGTAGGCATAATCCCCATTACATCCCGCCCCGATAACAAAGCGTCAATTATTTTTTCCTGTCCCTCTCTGAAAGAGGTATGTCCGAAATATTCTTTAAGTATCTGTTCCTTGTTAATTTTTATCACCTTTTCGATAAAATAATATTAATCAATTTATTGCAATTTTTACCGTTAGTCCACCGTTAATTTATAACCGCTTATATCTATAATATATTCTTTCTTTTTTAATATCTCCGCAAGCTGTATTGAATCAATAACCGGAACCTTTGTTACTATCGAACACAATGCGTCACATCCCTCGTCATGGAAATCCGAGCCGCATATTATCTGCAGATTGTGCTGTCTTGCATAACGTGCAGCAACACCAACACGCGAATTATGCTTCGGATGAAGATTGAATGCTTCTATTCCGTCAATACTGTTTAAATCCGCTTCCTCCATACCGTTTCTGAAAGGATGCGCCTGAAAAATCATGTTAGTGTTATTTTTTACAGCCTTATAAAAACCTTTTATATAATTATCAAGAACCGACTCTATTTTATATAAATCCTCATCCACTATGCCGTAAATAAGATAGTCGTTTTCATTTTCGGAAACTCTTGCCTCACATCCGAGAATTATATTCAGCCCAAATTGTTTTGCATAATTTTTTGCCTTATAATAATCATTCAAATAATTTTCAATTTTTTTTGAGGGATCGGGACAGCCGTTTGCATCATACATAAAATGATTGGTGATTGCAACAGATGTAAATCCTTTTGCAACATATGTGTCAACAAGCTGTTCGGGCAAAATATGACTGCATCCGCTTACAGGTGATGTATGTGCATGAAGTTCCGTTTTATATTTATATTCTTCAAACATTTTTTCTCCATTCCGTCTGTTTACAGACCTTTTAATCTATTTCAAAAGCTTAAAATTTATTTATATTTTATGCGTTAATTTTATTTGTTAACCGCCTTATATTTTACATCTTTATACCCTTTTTGTCAATCAAATAAGTCTCATAAAATATTTTTTTGTTTTATCTTAGTAAATTTTGAGTAAAAAACATAAAA
>CASFSH010000223.1 GCA_949297205.1 uncultured Bacillota bacterium
AAAAAAATATGATCTGACTCCGGAAAAGGCAAAAGAAAAAATAACAAAAATCCAAAAAAGCCGTAAATCATATTATAACTATTATACAAACAGAGAATGGGGTAATGTTACAAATTATGACTTATGCGTTAATACAGGTGTACTTGGATTGGATAAAACAGCAGATTTGTTAGTTGAATTCGTTAAAAAAGCAACTGAAACAACAGATAAATAAACGTTCAAATATAAGAACGGATCAATATTGATATATTGATGGCAAAACGTGCGTTTTGTAGACTTAACAAATAAATTCATATTAAAGTTTTACATACGCACGTTTTGCTTGCACTCTTTTTATAATAACATCTCATAAATAATCAGAATGGAGCGTATCTATGTATATATTAGAAATAATTAAATCAGCAATTCTCGGAATTGTTCAGGGTATTACAGAATGGCTGCCAATTTCAAGCACCGGCCATCTTATATTAATAAATCAATTTTTAAAATTAGATTGTTCGGAACAATTCTGGAGTTTATTTGAAGTAATAATTCAGCTTGGATCTATTTTAGCTGTTGTTGTTTTATATTTTCATAAGTTAAACCCCTTTTCGTTTAAAAAAACATCCGATGAAAAAAAAGATACATGGCAAATGTGGTTTAAAGTTGTTATAGGCTCCATTCCTGTTGCTATTGCCGGCGTTTTATTTAATGATGTTATCCCGGATCAGCCTGTAATAATCGCGGTTGCTCTTATCGTTTACGGTATACTGTTTATAATCATAGAAAATATGAACAAAAAACCAAAAACAAATTCAATTAAAAGCATGAAGTATTCAAAATCTTTAGGAATTGGCTTGTTTCAGGCACTATCAATTATTCCCGGTACTTCAAGAAGCGGTTCAACCATTATGGGTGCTGTAATTCTTGGGACATCACGTGAAATTGCCGCAGAATATTCTTTTTTTCTTGCCATACCTGCAATGGTAGGAGCAAGCTTGCTCAGGATATATAAATACATAGATGAATTCGGTCTTGTATTTACCAACACTGAAATTACTGTATTAATTGTGGGCACTCTTGTTTCCTTTATTGTTTCTGTATTTGCAATTAAATTTTTAATGGATTATATCAGAAAACACGATTTTAAGGCATTCGGATACTATCGTATTATTCTCGGTATTATAATAATAGCATATTTCGGTCTGAGAGCATAAAATTACTGCTTAAACTCTCTTTTCAATGTGAGTTTAAGCAGTTTTAATTTGCGTTAATTTAAAGGTGTGTATCCTGTTTTTTCTATAATACTCTGACCTTGTTCCCCCAATATCCATTCAAGAAGCAAACCTGTATTATCAGACATGTCTTTTCTTGTAACTGCATAAAATTCCGAAGAAATAGGATAGCTTCCGTTTTCAATATTATCCGTATTTGGATATATTCCATTTATTTTAAGTAATTTTATCTGATTATTATTTACCATTTCATCAGCATAAAAACGAAAAGAATATCCTATTGCATTTTTATGATTTTTATAGTCCGCTGTTGTTTCTATAATACCGCCCATCGTTACCATAACATTTGTTTTTGGAGCAGGTTTTAAATATTTTCCATCCATAAGCCTTATTAATGCACTTTGGCTTCCGCTCCCCTCCGGTCTTTGATAAGCAAGTATTTCGCCTAAACCCTGTACATCCAACTGCTCCCATAAAGTTATATCTCCTGAATATATATTTTTAATGTTATCAACAGATATATCCTCTAACGGATTTCTGGAGTTTACAAAAAAAACAAATGCTTCTTTTCCAATTGGCGTATATACAAGTTCAACACCTTTCTCTTCCGCATATTTTTTTTGTTCTTCCGATGGAGCCGCAACAAATATAATATCTGCACTACCGTCTACTATGTTTTCATATGCTGCAGCTGTTTTGTTGCACTTTAAATAATTATTTCCATCACTGCTTACAATATTATCAATTTTGTCTTTAGGATATACCGCTTTTGCAAATGCGGAATATATAGGAAATAATGCAGTGGCACCGTCCATAACAGGCAAATCTGAATTTAGTTTCAGCTTTGATTCTTCATTTAGATTTACTGCTTTTGTATTTTCGGCATAGGGTGCATACTCCTGAAATAAAATACTGTCATTTTCAGCTAATGTGGGAATACTGTTTATATATACCTCGTAACATCTTATTCCCGCTATGTACATGCAGCATATTACAGCAGCTGTAATAATAGGTATATAAACAACTTTTTTTCTCAATTTATTAAATAGCATACTGCATGTAAAAACAAATAAAGATAAAGTTAAGGCTATAACTCCTGCTATATAATACACTCCATACACATTAAATAAAGCCAATACCAAAGAAGTATACAGCAAAGCAAACAATAATACTGTTGTAACACTTAATAAAATAAGAATTTTTCCAAGTAATGTTAATTTCTTTAAATACAATAACACAATACCAATTACAAAAAAAGCGACGACAAAAGCAGCTATTATATTAATAATCATAACACCCTCCCATTTAAACAAAAAGGGTTTTTGTTTAATTCAAAAGCCCTTTATAATATTAACCCCGTATTCCAATACTACGCATTATTACTAATCTGTAATATACTATAATTTTACAATGAAAACACAAATATGTCAATAAGTATATATACTGTTAAATATGAATATAGTATTGAATCAAAATAAACCTTTTTTAAATTCTGAAGGTGTTAGTTTTACAGTTTTCATAAAAACCGAATTAAAACAGCGTATTGTCTGAAAACCACATTCAAATGCAATTTCTCCAATACTTTTATCAGTTGTCCTTATAAGCATTTTTGCATAACTTATACGATATGTATTAATTATATCTCTTATATTTACAGAAATAAGTTTATGAAAAACCGAGGAAATGTAATGTTTATCATATCCCAACTTGTTTGCAATAATTTCATTATTTATATTTTCTTTAAAATGTTCATTTATATACTCAAAAATATTAAAAATTATCATATTTTCCTTGATGTTTTCAAATGATACTTCATATGCTGTATCATTAAACATATCAAATATGTTGTATACAAATGCCAGAAATTTATAATCTGAACATTTTTCTCCATTTTTCAGTATGGTTATTATCTCTTTTGTAAAGTTATCAGCTTTTAATATACCACATATACGGTTTTTATATTTTGTATAATTAATTTGTGATAAAATATCATATGAAAATACACATATAAAAATTTTTGATTGTTTCTTTGTATGATATCCATGTATCTGATGCGGTAAAATAAGCATCATTTCGTATTTATTAAGTACCTTTTTTTCCATATTCACAAAAACCTCTATTTCTCCGTCTATAACATATACAATTTCATAATAGATATGTATATGTGCTGTACATTCAAAGTTTTGATATACACGTGGTCTATAATCAAAATCTTTAATTTTTTCAATATGCTGATAATAAAACATAGTTATTTACTCCATATATCTTACTTTTTTTCTACTATTATACATTTTTTTGCTTTACATGTCAAATTAAATAAAATAAAATAATAATTAAAAAGATTGGAGAGATTTATATGAATACCATAAAATATAAAAATAAAAATGTTGCACACATAAATCCGATTATAATATATGAAAATGGTAATGAAACTACAAATCGAAATTCAGAATTTTTATGCAACACTGCTGTTATAGACGAAAATGATGGGCTTTATACCATGAAATTAAGCGTTAAAAACATTTCATTAAATAAGCATACAATTAAAATAATTGTTGAATTAAAAACGCATTTTAAGGCAGAAAGATACCTTATTCCCTGTGTAAATTATAATGGCAACGCAGATATTAACAATGAAGTACCTACCGGCACCCAGAAAAACGGAGAAAACTGGGTATTTGCATATGACAGAAGTTCAATTCCATCTTGTACCCTGACAGAAAATGAAAATTTATTCTGCGCTTTATTTGCTTCAGATATAAATAATGATAGTCTTGCTTCTTCAAGTTCACTTATTAAATCTGAAGATGGCACTTTTTTTCAAAGAATATACTATCCTGTTACCGAAGCACCATTAACATATTCCGGCAAAAGAAAATTTACCAAAAGATATGATAATTATGTTACACTTGACTCAAATGATGAATTTAATGCACAATTTTACATTTTAACAGGCAAGCCAAAATATCGAAATTATGCTTTCGCAACACTTTCTGATAGATTAAACACAATATTCCCCGATAACAAAAAAAGTGTCTTGTCTTTCAATACTCTTTATTCAACGCAAATATTATTTTTAAAGAGTCTAATGGAACATTTCGAAGCCAGGCTTGCAATTGCGGGGAGTTTTGATACACCGCTTGCAAACAGACAATCAGGCAGAGGAAAACCAATTACACCTGAAGAAATGATTGAATTTGCAAAAGACAAAAAAAATCTTGAATTTTTTAAAGCAAAAGGATCAGGTGCCGGATTTTCGAGTCAGGGGATTTTAAGCGCAAGAATGTTATTGAATGATGCTCTTAAAAATGATGATAAAAAAATGATTGAATTGTCTTTAGAAATGTTAGATGAATGGATTAAAAATCAAACAGAAAATGGATTATTCTATGATACAATTCCCCACAAATATCCATATGCCAATACTTGCGTTCAAGGGCAGGGAATTTACGAAATGACTGCTGCATTTGTTACATTAACTCAATACGGTTTAGACGGAAATAGATTTTTAAACTTTGCCTGCCAAATTGCTGATTTTTTTATAAAAAATTATACAGATGAATATGCTTTCGGTGTACAATGGAATATAGATACTTCGGAATGTATAAGTAAATTCGGTGCTACAGGAGGATTTATAATCGTGGGATTAACCGAATTGTACCAGGTGACCGGAAAATCTATTTATCTTGATTATTCGATAAAATCAATCAATTTTTATTTCAAAAATTATCTTGATAAATTTCTATGTTCCGGCGGAGCAATAGACTGTACAAGTGTAGACAGAGAAAGTGCTTATCCATTTATCAGATCTGCTCTTAATTTGTATGAAATTACAAAGCAAGATCAATATCTGACATATGCAATAAAAGCTGCATATTATTTTTCATCGTGGATTTACTGTTACGATACCATTTTTGACAAAAACAGCGATTTTTCATTATATGGGTATAGTACAAAAGGCGGTACATTAATCGGTACCGAACACCATGCAATAGATCCATACGGTGTAATAGTTGTCCCGGAATTTTATAGATTATATAAATATACAGATAATATTAACTGGAAAATCAAAGCCGATATGATGTGGAAAAACGGAATGCTGGGCATCACAACAGATACTAACCATAAAATACATGGAATACAAAGACCTATCGGCAGTCAAAGTGAGGCATTTTTTCCATGCAGATGGACAAAATACAGACCTACCTGCGAAGAAAGAGGACACTTTGTTGATTTTCTTCCCTCCTGGCCTGCGGCATTCAGACTTTACACAATGACGCATCCGGATTTTATCTTTGAAAAAAATAAATAAAATTATTTAATATATAAATTAAAGGGTTTTTGTCTTATTCAAAAACCCTTTAAATCATATTAAATCTTTTTAAGCTGCTGCATTGTAATATTCCATAACAACAAAAACAGGCTAATTTGGCATCAATAGCGAATCTCTATAATTGAGTATTCGGCTTTACAAATTATGCTTTATAATCCGCAGGTCTGTCATTAATTACCCCAAATTCATATAAAATTGCATCAACAATCCTTTGAGAAGCATTTCCGTCACCATATGGATTTGCAGCATGAGCCATCTTATTATAGGACTCTTTATTCTCAATAAGCTCACAAGCCAATCTGAATATTTCTTCTTCATCAGTACCTGCAATTTTAACTGTTCCTGCGTCAACTGCTTCAGGACGCTCTGTTTCCTTTCTCAAAACAAGAACAGGTTTTGCAAGAGAGGGAGCTTCCTCCTGTATTCCGCCGGAATCAGTCATAACCATATAACTTCTTGCCATAAGATTATGGAGTTCATCTACATTTACAGGATCAATAAGATGTATTCTTTCATTATTACCTAAAATACCGAAAACTGTTTCTCTAACCGCCGGATTAAGATGTACAGGATATACAATTTCAGTGTCATAATATTTATTCACCAATCTGAGGACGGCATTACAAATATTCTCAAGAGGCTTTCCGAGATTTTCACGTCTGTGCGCTGTCATCGTAATAATTTTTTTGTTCTTGTAATCAATTTTATTCAACATTGATGTGGCAAAAACAAAATCATCTTTTACTGTTGTTTTCATTGCATCAATAACCGTGTTCCCGGTAATAAAAACCGTATCTTCTTTCACATTTTCCCTAAGCAAATTTTCCTTATTTTTTATTGTGGGAGAAAAGTTCATCTGAGCAATACGTCCTGTTAAACATCTGTTCATTTCCTCCGGGAATGGAGAATAAATATCATATGTTCTTAGTCCTGCCTCAACATGTCCGACCTTTATCTGATTATAAAAAGCTGCAAGCGCGCCCACAAAACTTGTTGTAGTATCTCCGTGAACAAGAACAATATCAGGCTGTACCTCCTTTAGAACCTTGTCTAAACCTTCAAGAACTCTTGCAGTAATTCCAACAAGTGTTTGTCTTTCCTTCATAATGTCTAAATCATAATCGGGTTTTATGTCAAAAATTTCCAACACCTGATCCAACATCTGTCTGTGCTGTGCCGTAACACATACTATTGTTTCTATATTCTCATTTTTCTTTAATTCGATAGCTAACGGTGCCATTTTTATTGCCTCCGGACGTGTTCCGAAAACAACCATAACCTTAATCTTTTTCATCGTTATCCTCCGTTTTATTATTGTTTCTGTTTAAAATACTTCCAACAAGCAAGAAAACCAAAACACATACCAAAAGCAAAATTGCTCTTAATGTTCCGCTCTCTGCCAAAATTATAGCACTTATTCCCAATATTCCGCTTATCATATATAATATAAAAACTGATTGTTTCTGTGAAAATCCCATATCAATAAGACGATGATGTAAATGACCTCTGTCTGCTTTCATCGGACTTTGTCCTTTGGCAATTCTTCTTACCATTGCAAATATTGCATCAAATAACGGAAGCCCTAAAATAAGAAGCGGAACTGCAAAGGATATGATAGCATAACTCTTAAACATTCCTTGTATTGATAAAGACGCAAGCACAAATCCTAAAAAGGTAGAGCCTGTATCTCCCATAAAGATCTTTGCCGGATTAAAATTATACGGTAAAAATCCAAAACAAGCTCCCATTAATGCTACGCCCACAACTGCAACAGAATATTCTCCCAATTTTGTGGCAATAAATACAAGACTTACAGACATAATTGCAGATACTCCTGCAGCCAAACCATCAAGTCCGTCTATAAAATTAACTGCGTTTGTTATAAAAACAATCCATATTATAGACAATATTATCGAAACCCAATTAGGTAATATAATATAAGCAGAATCTGATATTAAACTTGGATTCGTAAATACCTGTATCTTTAAATCTCCTCCGATTACAACTATCAAAGCCGCAACAATCTGAATAAGAAATTTAGGTTTTGCATCCAAAGCTTTTATATCATCAACAATACCCATAACGGCAATAACCGCTGCTCCGGCAAGTATTGCCAAAACTTGTCTTGTCATAATTCCAAAACACATCAACGAAACAGCAAAACCGAATATTATTGCAAGTCCGCCCATTCTCGGTATGGGATGATTATGCATCCTTCTTCCGTCTTTTGGAATATCTATTGCTTTCCATTTATATGCCAATCTTTTTACTAACGGAGTACTTGCAAAAGAAAATACAAATGCAGTTATACATGCTCCTAAAAGCAGTAAAAACTCTCGAATATTCATAGTAAAAATCCTTTCCTGAATTATACAATAAATCCAACCTTTTTATATACCTTTTTAAGAGTTCTGTCTGCAATCTGATTTGCCCTTTGTGCCCCTTTTGTGTATATATCCACAAGATAAGCCTTATCCTGCGACAACTCATCATATTTTTGCCTTATTGGTCTTATATGCTCTACAACAGCTTCTGCAACATCAGCCTTAAAATCACCGTAACCTTTTCCCTGATAGTCAGATACTATGCTTTCTATTGTTTTTCCGGTAACTGCAGACATTATTGTAAGTAAATTATTTACTCCTGCTTTGGTTTCATCGTTTTCTCTGTATTCAATAACACCTTCACTGTCAGTTACAGCACTTTTTATTTTTTTTGCTATAATATTAAAGTCATCAAGAATTGATATATATGCTTTCGGATTCTCGTCTGATTTTGACATTTTCTTTAAAGGTTCTGCAAGACTCATAATTTTTGCTCCTGCTTTCGGCATAAAGCCCTCCGGAATTTTAAATACATCACCATATATAGAATTAAAACGTATTGCAATATCTCTTGTTATTTCAATATGCTGCATTTGGTCTTTTCCAACCGGCACAAGATCTGCCTGATAAAGCAGAATATCTGCCGCCATTAATACCGGATAGGTAAATAATCCCGCATTAATGTTATCCGCATGTTTTTGAGATTTATCCTTAAACTGCGTCATTCTTGACAATTCGCCCATGTATGTATAGCAGTTTAAAATCCATGCAAGCTGGGCATGAGCCGGAACGTGTGATTGTATAAATAAAATATTTTCCTCAGGATCTATTCCGCAAGCAATATATATTTTTAACAAATCCAAAGTTCTTTTTTTCAATAACACCGGATCTTGACGTACAGTTAGTGAATGTTCATCAACTATAGAATAACAACAATGATAATCAGACTGTAAGTCCACCCAATTCTTAATTGCTCCCAGATAATTTCCCAATGTTATATTTCCCGATGGCTGTACTGCCGAAAAAATTATCTTTTTATCATCCATATTGTTTTCATTTTCCCCTTTCGTAAAATTTTAATTATTTAAATACTTCACTCAAAGCTTCTCCCAAACGTCTTATACCCTCTTCGAGCTTTTCAGGAGTTGCGGAAGAATAATTAAGTCTGAACATATTTGACGGTGCTTTCATATCAATTGCAAAATTCGAACCAGGAACAATTGCAACTTTCTTTTCTAAGGCTTTATCTACAACCGGTGTAATATCCTCAAGTTCGGGACATTCACACCACATAAAAATACCTCCGTCAGGTACTGTCCATTTTACCCTGTTCTTAGGGAAATACTTTTCAATACTCTCAAGCATAACAGCACATTTTTTGCCGTATAGTTCTCTGTTTTTTTCAATATACTCATCAATGTTATATTTCTTCATAAATTCCACACACATCATCTGTGTAAGAACAGGTGTATGTACATCATTGACTTGTTTCAATATCTCAACTTTACCTAAAATTTCAGGTGTTCCCACAAGATATCCCAATCTCATACCCGGAGATAAAATCTTTGAAAATGAACCAACATATATAACTCTGTTCTCAGTATCCAATGATTTTATTGTAGGCACGTCTTTACCTTTAAATCTAAGATCGCCGTAAGGATTATCTTCCAATATAATAACATCATATTTATTTGCAAGTTCTATTAATTTCTTTCTTTTTTCCAATGACATTGTAACTCCGGTAGGATTTTGAAATGTCGGAATTGTGTATATCATTTTAACATTATCATTATTTTTTAATGCTTTCTCCAACTCATCCATATTCATTCCGTCATCTTCAACTTTAACTCCAACAAGCTCACACTCATATGTCCTGAATGCATTAAGGCTTCCTATAAAACTCGGACTCTCAACTATAATTTTATCACCTTTATTAATAAGTGCTTTTGCAGTAAGATCTATTCCCTGATTTGCACCGGTCATTATTAAAATCTGATCGCCTTCTTTATATGCATTTGCCTTTTTTGCTCTTGAAGCCGCACATTCGCGCATTGCAGGTAAACCGTCTGTTGTTCCGTACTGCAATGCACCTGTAGGATTTTCAATCAAAATATTTTTTGCTATTTCGGCAAGTTCTTTACCGGGGAAAAGTTCTGATGCAGGATTTCCTCCGGCAAGTGATATAATCTCAGGATCAGCCATACGTTTAAACATCTCACGTATTGCAGAGCCTTTCATAGGTTTAACTCTATCTGAATAAAACTTTTCGTAATTCATAATATAATCTCCATTTCACAACTTTGTTCTTTTACAAAACGAATTTTTTATTTTATCTTAGCCCAGGAATCTTTTAAAGCAACCGTTCTGTTTATAATAATGTTATCCTTTGTACTGTCTGTATCAACACAAAAATATCCCATTCTCAAAAACTGGAAAGTGTCTCCCGGCTTTACATTTTTTAAATTGCTTTCCAACTTACAATTATTCAATATTTCAACTGAATTTGGGTTTAAATTTTCTATAAAACTTCCGACTTTACTTTCATCTGATGGGTTTTCAACATTGAACAATCTGTCATAAAGTCTGATTTGTGCGTCTATCGTATGCTCTGCACTAACCCAGTGGATTGTTCCCTTTACCTTTCTTCCGTCAGGTGACTGTCCTCCCTTTGTTTCGGGATCATAAGTGCAGTGCACCTCAATAACTTTTCCGTTTTCATCTTTTACACATGATGTTGCTGTAACATAGTACGCACTCTTTAAACGTACTTCTCTGCCTGGAGCAAGTCTAAAGTATTTTTTCGGTGCGTCCTCCATAAAATCGTCTTCTTCAATGTACAAGACCTTTGAAAATTCAACCTTTCTTGTTCCGGCTTCGGGATTTTCGGGATTTATTTCAACCTCAATTTCTTCTATCTGATCATCGGGATAATTATCAATTATCAGCTTAATGGGACGAAGAACCGCCATGGCACGGGGTGCTTTTTTGTTAAGGTCTTCTCTTACGCAATGTTCCAAAAGACTGAATTCGATAACGCTGTTTGCCTTTGCAACGCCTATTCTATCGCAAAAATCCCTGATTGCATCTGCAGTATAACCTCGTCTTCTCATTCCACACAAGGTTCCCATTCTCGGATCGTCCCAACCAGACACGATACCGTCATTTACAAGTTTTAAACATTTTCTTTTACTTGTCAATGTATAGTTCAAATTCATTCTTGCAAATTCTATCTGACGTGACGGCTGTTCAAATTCAAGTTCCTTTAAAAACCAATCATATAAAGGTCTGTGATCTTCAAATTCAAGAGAACACAAAGAATGAGTTACTCCTTCAATTGTATCAGATATAGGGTGCGCAAAATCATACATAGGATAAACACACCATTTATCCCCCGTTCTGTGGTGAGTTGCATGAAGTATTCTGTATATAACAGGATCTCTCATATTAAGATTTGGTGAAGCCATATCTATTTTTGCTCTTAAAACCTTTTCACCGTTTGCAAACTCGCCCTTTGTCATTCTTTCAAACAAATCAAGATTTTCTTCAATACTTCTGTTTCTGTAAGGGCTTTCCTTTCCCGGTTCTTTTAATGTTCCTCTGTATTCTCGTATTTCGTCTGCAGATAAATCATCTACATAAGCCTTACCTTTTTTTATAAGCTTTACGGCACATTCATATATGTCATCAAAATAATCCGATGCATATAACACCTTGTCCCACTGAAATCCGAGCCATTTTATGTCCTCCATGATAGCATCAACATACTCAACATCTTCCTTTGTCGGGTTTGTGTCATCCAATCTTAAATTACACGTTCCGTTATATTTTAATGCAGTACCAAAATCTATGCAGATAGCTTTTGCATGACCGATATGCAAATACCCGTTCGGTTCGGGAGGAAATCTGGTCTGTACTCTGTTATACACTCCGTCCTCTAAATCCTTATTAATAGCCTCGTGTATAAAATTAGTGCTTACAAATTCCGTATTTTCAGCCATATATTAATCCTCCTTTAATTTATTTATAGCCAAGTCAAATCTTGTCATAACTTCGTCTTTTCCAAGAACCTGTAATATCTGATATAAATCCGGTGTATTTCTTCTTCCCGTTGCCGCAACTCTTATTACGGAACTCACGTCACCGACATGACCTTTATATTGTTCGGGGTTTTTCTTATAAAATTTAGGTGCTTTTGCATATCCCAAAGCTTCAGACATATCTCTTACTTTAGGGAACCAGTCATCAGATATATCATTGTGATTATATACTTTTTTGTATTCTTCAAGAATCTGTATCATATCATCATTTGACAAATTTTCGGGAAATTCATATTTTTCAGGTCTTTCAAAGAAATATCTTGTATATTCGGGAGTGTCTTCCCACTTTGCAATATCCTTTCTCGGTTTTTCATTTCCTCGTTCGATTGCAAATATGCTTTTTGAATAATCAGGATCTTTAATCAAAGTTTCATAAAAATCTTTATTATATTCCTTTGCCCAAGCCATAACCTGTTCAAACACTTCGTCTGTATTAAGTTTTGAAATATATGTCTTACTTATATCGGTCAATTTTACAAGATCAAATAACGCCCCTGCTTTACTCATATGAGAAAATTCAAATTTGAATTCCCCCATATGAAGATCGGGATTATCCAATCTCCACTGCTCGTAATTTGAGTTTGCAATGGTAAACAAATATTCAAGAACTGCCTTATTCGGATAACCAACTTCATGATAATAACTTACAGCAGCTTCAGGGTCTTTTCTTTTTGACAGCTTTCTCTTGCCGTGTGTTTCCTCATCTTCTTTCATAATCGGAGAAATATGAGCATATTTGGGGGTTTCAAATCCCAAAACTTCAAATAACTGCAAATGTATCGGGATTGATGAAATCCATTCATCACCTCTGATAACATATGTTGTACCCATTAAATGATCGTCTACAGCATGAGCAAAATGATATGTCGGTATTCCGTCTGTTTTTAACAGTACAACATCCAATATATTTTCCGGTATTTCGATTTTTCCCTTTATACCGTCTTCAAATGAAACACGTTTATTTTCATCTCCGGGAGATTTTAATCTTACTACATACGGCTCACCGTTTTTGATTTTTTCCTCTATTTGTTCAAATGTAAGGTTACGGCATTTTGCATATTTTCCGTAATATCCAGGGTTTTCTTTATTCTTTTCCTGTTCTTCACGTACAGCCTGCAATTCTTCAGCTGTACAAAAACAAGGATATGCAAGTCCCTTTTCTACCAAACCCTTACAATATGTTCTGTAAATTTCCGCTCTTTTACTTTGAATATAGGGGGCGTAATCTCCCGTCGATTCGGTTTCGGAAATCATACCTTCGTCTATTTTAATACCAAAATCCCGGATACCTTTTACTATACCGGTAACGCCGTTTTCTACTTCACGTTTTTTATCTGTATCTTCTATTCTTAAATAAAACACACCACCTGTTGTATGTGCCGCTCTTTCTGATACAAACGCCGCAAAAAGTCCTCCAATATGCAAAAAACCTGTAGGACTCGGTGCAAATCTTGTTACCTCGGCACCCTTTGGCAAATCACGCTTTTTGTATTTTTCTTCGTAATATTCAGGGGTGTTTTTTATATCCGGAAACAATAATTCTGCTAATTTCTTATTATCCATAATTATTCAATTAGCTCCTTTCGTGTTGATCAGTATACATTTTTTCATCAGTAATTTTATGTAAATAAAAAAATACACCATTATATTAGTATATTATACCTTTAATGGCGGATAATATCAACTGTTTTTTCAAAAAAAGTCCTAATTATACAAGTTTTTTTTCATATTCTCATTTTTTTATGTATTTTTTATCAACTGCAATAAATATTTGCCGTCTGTTCCTTGTATAATTATTGCAGTAAATAAAATATAAACATAAAATAGGTGCAGATATTTTAATCATATATACCTGCACCGTATTTAAAACAAAAATTAAAATTTCAACAGACTGTTATTTCCAAATTATATCCCCCATCATAAGTTTGGTAGTGTAAAGTTTACACCCTGTTTTTTTATTTTAACATTATTATATAAAATTCTTCTTTTTTTATAAAGAATATTATTGTTTTATTATGGACATTTATTAATTTATATGATATAATATTTTTACAAAAACAACTGTCATGAAAGGATAATTTATGCGCAAAAAAGCGATTGGTATTATAACATATATATTGGGAATATGGGTATGGATTATTAATATATTAGTCGGTACAGTATGTACTTTTCTATTTGCTTTCGGTGAATTAACAATTAAAGAATATATTTTATCTATAATTTATATTATTGCCTCAGGAATTATTTATCATTATTACTTTTTATACATATTAAAGCAAAAAGTCTATACATATGAAAACAAAAAAGATGTTGTGATTTTCTATACATACAAAAATCAATATATATAATAAACAAAAAAGATATAATAAAACAAACACCACACATACTTATCTTTTTTAGTTTACATTTACATTGGAGAATAGTTGTTAAAAGCGGAAATAAAAAACAAACTTTTTTTGTTGAAAACAAAATATAAAAATATTAGAGATTGGTGAATGAGATGAAAAAAACAGTAAAAAATATTATTTTGAGTATAATATTTTATGTAATATCCGGAATTATTTTAGATTATATTTCCGGATTAATACTTTTGAATATGAATCTTGACAATGATGAATACATAAATGCGATTCATGCATTATCTCTTATCCTTGTATGTATTGTAAGTATTATATGCTGGAATAAACTATGGTGTTTTAATGGAACAAAATTCAGAATAAATGCTATCAAAATATGTTGTATATTTACCGGTGCTGTAATTACATATCTATCTTATTGGGTTACGTTTTTTTGCGAATGGTGTTTGGTAATGTCTAAAATGGGTTAATAATAATCTTAACATTAATGATAAGCAAATTTTTTAATGAAATAACAATTTAAAATTATATTTTCCATTTGAATTAAGAAAGGTTTTGGGTTTTTATGTTAAATTTCAATAAACTTATCAATAAAACAATACTTGTCGGTTTAACATACAAAAATAATACTGAAATAATAAAACGCTCACAATTTTTTGGTAAAATAATATCATCTGACAAGGTAAACGGTATTACTGTATTGAAAAACAATTCTGATGAGCTTTTCAGCCTCCCTCCTGATTTATCGGCAATCAAAAAAGCCCCAAAGGGGTTTTATACCCTAAAGGAAACAAATGAAACCATTAAAAATCCCGATTATCTTTCCACATGGATAATTGAGCACGATAATTAAAAACCGTTTATTCTAAATCCAGTATAAAAAACATTTCAAAAATACATATAAGGAGAAACATACCATGATAAAAAATATGTTTTTATTTGCTTTTGTACCAAAAAAATAACTAAATCATTCATTACCGAAAAAATAAGCATCAGATATTCCCTTTTGATATTGTTTATTGCAGAGTTTATACGATATACCTATGAGGTATTAACACGTTTGATAATGATTAATAATATAAACATTACGGCAATGAGCGGCATAACAGGAACAAAAGTTGGTCTCTCACTTCTTATTACCGGTATATTATGTGTAGTAGAAATATATTTATATCCACTATTTTGTGCTTTTATATTGTGTAAATTCGATAAACACATCTTAAAAGAAATGTTGAATTATAAGATATGGATTAAACTTGTAATCTTAAATTTTATAATCGGAACCGTAATTAAAATAATATGCACATTTGCAGGTATTACAGGTATTGAGATAACACCGACAGCAAATATTATTATATCTATGGTAGAAAAATTATACTTTTTATCATTATTAGCATATTACTTAAAAAATATTTACGAATGGGCCAATAAAAATATTATAAAAATTCTTATATTCATCCTGATTGTAACAATTAGCTTTGAAATACTGTCACATATTTTTTAACAGCTACAAGTTTTATATATAAAAAAGTACGTTTACTGTAATTATTTATTACAGCGATAACATTTAGAATTATTTGAACAGGAGAAAATACTACACTGTATTATAATTAACATTATGATTGCAAAATATGAATCAAAAAAATATGAAAACAACCTCAAAGTCTGGATAAAAAAATACGAAAACCTTGAAAACGCACTTCACTGGCACAATGAAACAGAAATTATATATATTAATTCGGGCTCTGCCGTTATTAATATTAATAATCGTCAGTACATTGCCGAAACAGGGACAGTATTTCTGTGTCCCGCAGGGGAAATACACTGCATAAACAGCAAAGACAACTGTGTTTGCACAATTATTATGTTTGATGAATCGGAATTACTTCCCATTTCTGATGAATTTTCTATTTCTTCTCCCGCGCTTTGCGGAAAATACGATATAAATATGTATTATAATTTATTAAAAAAAGAATTGGACAACAAAAAAATATTATATACCTACAAAATCAAATCCATATTGACCGATCTGCTTACCGATATTTACCGAACAGAGGAAATTATAAAAAAAATCCCCGCAAAAAACAAAAGTATTACCACACGATATCAAAGACTTCTCACAGAAATAGACAAGAATTTTGCGGAAATAACTTTTGACTATGCGGCGTCCTTTATGGGATTCACCCGACCGTACTTTTCAAAAATTTTTTATAAATTATCGGGAATGACTTTTACAAGATATGTAAATATTGTAAAGATAGAAAATGCAGTAAAAATACTTAAAACAAGTGATTATACCGTAACTCATACGGCATTATTATGCGGCTTCAATTCAATTCGCAATTTTAACAGGGTATTTAAATCCATAACAGGTATTACCCCAAGTCAGATAACTCCGGACTTTGAGCTTAATATTACTCCGCTAAAAGCAATAAACGAAAGCTTTGATCCTACTTTTCCCTCCTCAATACTTATATCCGATGAATAAATAATACCTATGCATACAAAAAGAACGGCTTATTATCACCGTTCTTTTTATATCATTCTTCCAGCATATTTGTATCCGAAAAAATATTATCCTCTGTTTTTAAGGTTTTTATTTCATGTGAATTCAAAACTGTTTGTCCTTTTGTTTCAAACAAACGAAGATTTGTTTTTGATTTTTCTTCCTTCGTATTATATAGACGAATTACGTATTGATCATTATCTTCCGCTTTTTTTAGGGTTGTGAGAATTACATCAGGATCGGATTCAAAAAAGCTGTCTGAAGATTCAAATACTCCGTCATGGTTTGCCTCACACAATATTAAAGGCGGATTATTGAGAAGAATACCCTGCATATCTGGATTTTCCTCAAAGGAAATTCTTATAGTTCCCTCGCTTGCTCCCTGTCCCATATAATCATATTCTTTTGTTTCATCAAGAGGCTCAGTTCTTAAATCTCCGAATATTCCGTTTCTAAGCACTGTAAATCCGATTGCCTCACCGTCAAAATTATATGCAAAAATACTGTCAGATAAAGCATTTATTTCTTGTTCAGCGTCATATATTTTTATCCATTCACCCATCGGCTTTTCATATTCGCTTTTTTCTCTTTTGATAGATCCGTACGGTGTACTTACAACGCAGTCCATTTTTTTCTGATTTGTCAGATTAAACTTTAATGCACATTTCTTTTCATTCCACAAAACCCTGTATTTACAGTCAATATGATTTTCATAAAGACTTATATATTGTGTTACGATTGAATTGTTATACTCCCACTCAAGCATAAGAGTTGTCCTTATAATTCCGCTTTCCGTTATCTTCATTCGTTTTAATTTCAAGTAATGTTTTTCCGGCTCATACACCGTTTTATTGAATCCCCATGTATCACACTCGTCAAATAATACATAAGGAAAAAACATTTCATTTACTATCGTTTTACATTTTGTTTTGTCATATACAGACAATACTCCATCATTTGTATAATTAATTTTAAACTTTTCATTTTCTATATTTTTGGTATCTTTAAGGCTCATTCCTTCGCCCTTTTGTTTTACTATAAAAGTTTTGTAACCCATAGGAGGAATTTTTGCTTTAAATACAAAACGTGATCTGAACTTCGGAATTACAGACAACTCGTTTATTATCTGACATTCAATTTCATTTCCGTCCTCATCTTCCAAAACAATACCTCCGTTGTACCACTCAAATTCCCACGCCCATTGAACTTCTGCTTCAATTTCTGTGTCTGCTTCAAATCCGTTTAAATTCCATACAACTAAATTCCATGCATTATCCGGATTTTTACCCGGCATTTTTATTTTATTTGTAATACTTTGCAGTCCAAAATAAACAATTTCATTTGTTGTCTGCAATGCACGTCCGTGGAGATTCCTTGCGTCATAATACGCATCTTTTATACAGCAGCCGCCTAAAATATCATGAAATTGATTGAACATAATATCTTCCCAGCATTTTTTTATTGTTTCTTTCGGATACTCTTTTCCAATAAGTTTTTCTGCAATTACCGAAACCTTTTCTGCATTCATAACACTGTATTCGGATTTTCTGTTATTCTTTTTAATAGGTGTAAAATTCGAATATGGGCCTATAAATTTAACCTGAAGCTCATCTGTTACTTTTGGAAGCTCCGACATATCGGCATTTTTAAAAAACTCATCTACACGCCCGAATTTTATATCACACTCATCTGAAACTTCATTTTGTTTTTTTATTATTTTTTCGATCATACTTTTTGTAGGTGCACCTCCATGATCGGTTACTCCGTATACAACAAGCAAATCATGAGGTGTATTTTCCATATTTTCAATTAATGGATCCAGAGTATCGGCAGTAATATCCGCTGTAAATATTTCTCCTCCGTCACCGCCTATTCTATAAGTTTTAACTGATGTATTATTTTTGCCTATCCATGTAAAAAGAGGAGTTTTTAACGATTTATGTTCTTCATTCGGACGCCAGAAAACATAATTTTCTATTCCGCATCCCGATAAAATCTGCACAAGTGACGCAGGATGGCCAAAACTGTCTATATTAAACACCGTTTTACTTTTCTTGTTAAAGTTTTCTATAAAATACTTTTGCGCATAAAGTCCCTGTCTTACATAACTTTCTCCCAATGCACTGTTACAATCCGCCTGAAGCCACCATCCTTCACAAAGCTCCCATCTGCCCTCTTCAATTCGCTGCTTTATTTCGTTAAACAAATCCATATCTGTCATTTTTATCCATTCAAAAACAGCCGGTGCAGAAAATGAATATGTAAAATTATCATATTCCTTCATTCTTTCAAGAGCAGATCGAAATGTTGCTGTTATTGATGACATTGCTTCATTCCATCTCCATAGCCAAACCGGATCAAAATGTGTATTTCCTATCATATACAAACTTTTCATACTTATTTTCCTTTCTGTCTCAATAATATTAATATGTGTATTATATCATCAGCAATTTATCGTGTCAACTATACAGTCTTTGATTTAAATAATAAATAAAAATATGTAGAAATGTCAATGATGGGTTACATTAAAAACATAAAATACTACTTAAATTTGATATAATTTATCTTTAAATTTTGGGTTAGATACTCTATATCAGCCACAAAGACGCAGGCTTTGTCCATACTTAACTATAAAAAGAAAAAATGCTATAATTTCATTTCTGATAGCAATAATTCTTTTTGTTATGTTTATCGCTATCGGTATTCTAAATATGCATTATTTCTTTTACTGCCAAGTATGACGGGGATTACATCAAGCTTAAATATTTTGCAATATTTCATT
>CASFSH010000224.1 GCA_949297205.1 uncultured Bacillota bacterium
TTACATTGTTTTGCAGAATATATCATATTAAGATTATGACACATTGCTATATTATTATACCATATAAAATGATAAAATCAACATTTTCTTTAAAAATTTATAAATTATTATTAATTTTAATATTGTATACACAATTAAAAAAACATATTATACCCCTTCGCAAAAACACTCCTATGCTATAAAAATATCAATATTTTTATAATTTTTTATTAAAGTTCCCAAAACAATTGACATATTCTGTTTTTTGTGCTACACTATGATTAAATCGTAATATTTACACAGTGTGGTTTTTATGGTGAATTACGGTCATAAAAACTGAAAAGGGAATCAGGTTGGAACCCTGAACGGTAAAGCCGCTGTATATACTGAATATACTGTATTCATTGATGAAAGTCAGTCACTGTGAAACCGGGAAGGCAGAATACAGGTATGCCGGATAATTATCCGATATGGTATAAGTCAGAAGACCTGCATTGTATTATTTCTGTAAGATTGTTTGTTTAAATAATCTTTTATTTGTGTGTACAAATAATTTTGAAATATACAAAAACCAGCTGTGGCAGCATAAATTGCCGCAGTTTTTTGATGTTTTTGGTATTTGATTTTTGCAGTGTGCGTTTACGATTTTGGTTTTTTCATCGTATTGGGTTCATATATTTATGGGGGTGAATAAAAGGTATAAATAGCAGAGAAAAAATCATAATTTATTATAAAATTACACAAGGAGAATGAACAATGAAACAAAAGCGAATAATATCATTTATTGTAACTTTATGTATGCTTTTGGGATTAATGATTCCGGGGACATACGCTGAAAACATATCAGCTGATATTATGATCAGTGCACAGATGGAAGGGGCAATGCTTTTTGCACCCGGAAGTTACAACGTAGAGGCAGGTCTTGCCGAAAAATATGGTTATACATATGACGATCAGATAACAGAAAATGACATAACTACACTTGACGCCTTAGTAAAAGCTCATGAGATGATTTTTGCCGATGCTTTCACTAAAGATACTGCAAGTGATTATCTTGTTGTAGATGAAGGCATGATTTCAAAGATTTTCGGTGTTGATACAATTAATGTCGGCTATACAGTAAACGGAGTTATGCCGCATACCGACGATCCTGCACAGGAAACTCCCGGTCTTCCCGATTCATATGTTGGTTTAAACATTCAACAGGCGAAAATTAATGCAGATGACAGGGTAGACTTTTTCATTTATCAGGATGATATGTGTATGGATTACTATACATCATTTGAATATAACGGAAAAACCGCATACAGTATTGACGTTACTGAAAACACCGACTTCACTCTTTCACTGAAAGGTTACCGGGTTGCATGGTACGGTTTGGCTGAAGAAGGATTTTTAGAGGAAAATTCAGAATACCTTTCCGATTGTCAAATAGGTACGCTTGATGAAAATGGCAGTTTTACTGCAATTGACGGTGCTGTAACCGACGAGGACGGAAATGCGGTTCTTAACCTTACAAAAGGAGATTATATAATTTCCGCAATTGCAGATCCTGACGGTTATAATATGATAATTTCACCGTATATTTCTGTAACTGTTACAGAAAATCAGACTGTTACAAAAAGCAATGAAGAAATTGCAAAAGAAATGTCAGACGCTATCAGCAACGACTATCTTGACTCAAAAGATCCATGGATAATCGCTGAAATGACAGCCTATGGAAGAAAAGACGATCTTACAAAATCAGATGAATTTATTGCGGAAGCAAAAGAAGCGGCGCCCGAACTGAAAAATGTTATTGCCCTTACAGCACTTGGAGAAAATGCCGCAGCAATACAAAAAGGTGACGGCACAACAGTTAATATGATAGAAGAACTTGCAAAGGGTTCTATTCCTTATATTACATCTGCTGCTTATCTTTTACAGGCATATGACAGCGGAGATTATGAAGTTTGCGAAGGTACTGCAGACCGTGAAACATTAATTTCATATTTTCTCGAACAGCAGTCTGATGACGGAAGCTGGAGCGGAAATTACGGTGCAGATACAACAGCAATGATTTTACCTGCATTATCAAATTATACCGACCGTGCCGAAGTAAAAACCGCTGTTGATAATGCTGTACAATGGCTGTCAGAGATACAGACTTCCAAAGGTGATTATCAAAATTCCAATGCCACGGCATTGGTAATAACAGCACTTTCAGCTTTGGGCATTAATGCAGACACTGATGAAAGATTTATAAAAGACGGAAAAAGCGCAGTTGACGGTCTTCTTGCATACCGCACCGAAAACAGCAAATTCGGATGGACAGATAATACATCGGATAATGCCATGGCAACAGAACAGGGTTTTCGTGCTCTGGTTTCATGGCTTGGTATGATAAAGGCAAACGGCGCATATAATATTTTCTCCTTCACAAACGATGAAGAACAGCAAAAAACCGTTACTGTCAGAATTGAGGGTATAAGCGAAAATAAACTTTATATAAAAGATATGCCTTTGGACGATAATATTGTTACGGCTGCCGATATTATAAAAAGCGTTGTTCCCGCAGAAGATCTTGTTGTAACAGACGGTTCATGGGGCGCATATATTTCAAGCATTTACGGTGAAGCTGAAAACACTTTTGGCGGAGAAAATTTTGACGGCTGGCAGTATATGGTAAATAATAAAGCCGGAAGTGTTGGAATTAGTGACTATATTGTTCAAAGCGGAGATGATATAGTATTTTATTACGGCGGAATTAACACCGTAATTCCGTCAGAACCGGTTATAACCTACCCGGCACACGGCAGAGCAAAAATTGTTTTCACTGCCGAAGTTACAGAATATGGTCCCGCTCCCGACTACACACCAACAGTAAAAAATGTACCTATTGAAGGTGCCGCAGTTACCATTGGCGAAGGAAAAAATGCAATTGAAAAGATAACAAATTCAGAAGGTTCTGTTACAATTAATATCGAAAAAGGTACATACCCCATTCAAATGGAAAAATATGACACAGTTGAAATAGACGGAAAATACTTACCTCTTACCGTAAGATATGCACCTGATAAAACCGTACAATTGGATATTACCTCTGAAGGCGGAGGTTCATCCGATATTGATGATTTTATAGATGTTACATTTACCCTTATCGGTGACACCAAACATGAAGAAGTCGCACACAAATTATTTAAAACATGGATTAGCAAAACGGATTATACAGTAGAAAAGGGTTCAACTGTAAAAGATGTATTTGTAATGGCTCTTGACGAGGCAGAAATTGAGTATGAATTAGACGGAAAAAACTATATCAAATCCATAAACGGTCTTGCAGAGTTTGATAACGGTCCCAACTCAGGATGGATGTACAAGGTAAACGAAGACCATCCAACTAAACCTATAAATGAATATACATTAAAAAATGGTGATGAAATAACTTTCCATTACAGTGATGATTATACCGAAGAAGATAATGATGACGACGATGATGAAAATAATCAAAGCGGATCCGGAGGCGGCGGCGGTTCCGGAACCACCGGGGGTTCATATCTCGGAATTGCTTATACTACCGTCACTTTTACATTGATCGGTGACAGCAAACACGGAGAAAATCCACACGAAGCCTACGAAACTTGGATGAGTGAAAAAAGTTATGTTCTTCCGGTAAATGCTACAGTAAAAGTTCTTCTTGAAAAAGCTTTAGGCGGTGCCGGAATTGAATATGTTATAGATTCTGACAATTATGTGACATCAATAAAAGGACTTTCCGCATTGGATAATGGGCCGAATTCCGGTTGGATGTATAAAATAAACGGTGAATATTCACAACAACCGATAACTTCATATATCCTCAAAAACAATGATAAAATTGTATTTAATTATGTTGATGACTATACAACCGAAACCAATATATCCAATAACGGAAAATATTTCTTTAATGATGTTTCGCAGAGCCATTGGGCAAATGAATACATATATTATCTTGCGGGCAAAAAAATTATTAACGGTAAATCCGAAACTGTTTTTGCCCCCGATGATAATATTACAAGAGCGGAATTTGTTACTATCCTGTTCAGAATGTACGGACATACAGCTCCTGAAATTACACCGGTCTTTGACGATGTTTCCTCAGATGACTGGTTCTGTGAAGCAGTATCCTGGGCAGTTGACGCCGGTATAACAAATGGTATTAATGAAAAAACATTTGCTCCGAATGATAATATTTCCCGTGAACAAATGGCAGTTATGATAGTAAGATTTACTGAATATATGAATTACACTCTTGAAGAAACAGAAACAGCCGTTACCCTCGGCGACCAGGACAGTATATCCGATTGGGCATTAGATGCAGTTTCAAAAATGCGCAGTTCAGGCATTATCAGCGGAAACGAACAAAATATGTTTATGCCGAAAAATAATGCAACAAGAGCAGAAGCATCAAAGATAATTGCTATGGTTCTTCAAGAACAGGAATAAAAACATAAAAAAATCATTCTGTAAATGAATAATTTTTTATAAGCCATACATTATAAAGAAGATGGTATCGAATATCATCTTCTTTTATATTTTCAACTTTTTTTATATTATGTGATAAAGTTACAGATAATTATAAAAATATAATATATAATAATAAAAAAATTAAGGAGGAATATATTATGTCTATAGTTACAGTAACAAAACA
>CASFSH010000225.1 GCA_949297205.1 uncultured Bacillota bacterium
TATTTTGGGAGCAAAATATTTATTCACGGTGCAAGGTTTTTTGCAAAAATGCACAGAACCCTTGCACCTAAACAATTCTGAAACGCTTGTAAGCCGCTATGCGGCTGCGTTTCATAATTGTTCAGCAGTCATTAAATAAAATAAAACATAAAAATAAGAAACTGCCGCATAACTTAACCGGTTTGCAGCCGCTTCTCAGTGGGTCAGCGGGAGATTACAGCTACTGCTTGAATTTTGGAATAAAACACGCTGTGCTGTAAGTGATGGGGACATCATTATATATGTCTTATAATTCCTATGGCTATACCAAGAATTGCTCCTGCAAAAACTTCTTTTGGAGTATGGCCGAGAAGTTCTTTAAGTTTTTTCTCTGTATCGGAATAGGAAGCTTTCCCCCAATCCTCGATTATTTTATTAATTATTTTTGCCTGCTGACCGGCTGCACGCCTCACGCCTGCCGCATCATACATAACGATAAGAGCAAGAATAACAGATATTGCAAAGGTACTGCTCCTTGTGCCGTCGGTAAAGGCTATTGCAGTTGCGAGTGCGGTTACGGTTGAAGTGTGAGAACTTGGCATTCCGCCCGAACCTATAAAGCGTGAAACATCAAATTTTTTGTGTTGAATAAGGACAATAATTACCTTTAATAACTGCGCAACAAACCAGGCTATAATTGTGGTTGCAAGGGTGGAATGAAGCCAGAAATATACAAAATCATTCATTATAAAAATCTCCTTTAGAATCAAACGCTTCTGTTTGTAAGATAATTGGCGAGGTCTGTAAGCTCTTTTGCCTTTTCTTTAAAAACAGACAGAGAAGATATAGCCTTGCCGGTATATTCGTCTACTGCTTTTTTTGATTTTTCGAGTCCGAAAAGAGTAACAAATGTGGTTTTATGATTTTCGCTGTCACTGCCTATGGGTTTGCCCAAAGTTTCTTCATTGCCTGTGACATCAAGAATGTCGTCCCTTATCTGAAAGGCAAGCCCCAAGTTCAGGCAATAGCTGTCAACGGCTTTTATTTCATCTTCACCGGCGCCCGACATTACAGCACCGATTACACCGGCTGCCCGTATAATTGCGCCTGTTTTCAGACTGTGCAGATTTAAAAGCATATCATGGGAAATTGCTTTGTTTTCCGATTCAATGTCAATAACCTGACCGCCTATCATACCCAATGCTCCCGAAGCCTTTGAAAGAACGCTTATTGCACGCAGTGCCCTTTTCGGATTTTCCGTATTTATTGAGGAAGTTATTTCAAATGCCATATTTAACAGAGCATCTCCCGCAAGAATTGCCGCCGCTTCACCGAAAACCTTGTGGTTAGTGGGTTTTCCGCGGCGAAGGTCATCATTGTCCATTGCCGGCAAATCGTCATGTATTAGGGAATAGGTATGAATCATTTCGAGTGCGCAGGCAAAGGGCAGAACTTCTTTCTCATCACCGCCCAGCATATCGCATACCAAAAGCATAATAATAGGTCTTAATCTTTTTCCCCCGGCAAAAAGAGAGTAATTCATTGCATTAAAAATAGAATTTTGTGCAAGGTCGGGGTGTTTCATATACTCCTCAAGCTGTGTATTGACGGTTTTTATTTTTTCCTTTATAATGTTCTGTATTTCCATAAAAACTCCTTAATTGTTTTCTTCTGTTAAAAAGGGTTCTTTTTTTATATCTCCTTTTCCGTCATCTGTGAGTACGGAAACCTTTTTTTCTGCCGTTTCAAGCATTTTTTTACAGCTGTTTGACAGCTTCATTCCGTTTTCAAAAAGCTTGATGGATTCTTCAAGGGAAACATCGCCCTCTTCAAGACGGCTGACTATATTTTCCAGTTCTTTAATAGATTCTTCAAATGTTTTTGCCATTTCATTACTCCGTTCCGCCTATATGGCAGTAATAAATTATTGTAAAATAAGCAGTAACAAACTGCAATTTTATTTTTTGTCCGAAATACGGCAGCGTCTTTCACCGTCTGCCATTTTCAGGTCAAATTCTTTTATTTTATCAAGCTGTTTTACGGTTTTTATTACCGTTCCGTCCTCCTTTAAGGGAATGGCGAATCCTCTTTGCAAAACCTTTAAAGGAGAAAGTGCGTCCAATTTTGATATTGATTTTATAAGCAATTCTCTGTTTTCGGATATAATAGCCGTAGTCCCTGTTTCAAGACGTTTTACAGCATTGTCAAGACGTATAAAATTATTATTTATAACAGCCTGAGGCGACAGCACTTTAAGGGAGGAAATGTGCAGCTTCAGACGTTCGATTTTATTTTTTATAAGGGTTATTAAGGTATACTCGCTGTCCTCTATTCTGTCTAAAATGTCCTGCAGTGAGGGTACGGCAAGCTCTGCCGCCGCCGAGGGAGTGGGAGCGCGCAGGTCTGCGGCAAAATCCGCAATGGTAAAATCAACCTCGTGACCTACAGCGGAAATTACCGGGATTTCCGATTTGAATATTGAATATGCCACACATTCTTCGTTAAATGCCCATAAATCTTCAATGGAACCGCCGCCTCTGCCCACAATAAGGGTATCACAGCATTTAGTTCTGTTAAAGTATTCAATTCCTGCGCATATGCTTTCCTTTGCACCTGCACCCTGAACCTGTGCCGGGTATATTATTATTTCCGCATAGGGAAAACGCCGTGTTGCAACATTGATTATGTCACGAACGGCAGCGCCGGTGGAAGCGGTTACGACTCCTATAGCCCGGGGAAAACGGGGAATAGGTTTTTTGTATTTTTCATCAAATATGCCCTCAGCCGAAAGACGTGCCTTTAATTTTTCATATGCGATATATAATTCTCCCACGCCGTCGGGTATCATTTCATTAATGTACAGCTGATAAACTCCTCCGGCCTCATATACAGATACTCTGCCTCTTGCCATAACCTTCATACCGTCGCTTGGGGTAAAGGTGAGAGAAGAAGCGCTTGACCTGAACATTACCGCTTTTAAAACCCCGCCCTCATCTTTTAAAGTAAGATAGTGATGCCCTGAAAAATGTTTTTTGTAGTTTGATATTTCTCCCTTTATCCATATATCGGAAAAAACAGGGTTTGCTTCAAAAGTCCTTTTGACAAAAGCATTCAGCTGTGATACTGTTGCTATAATCTGTTCCATAATCAGTTCTGACTCCCGATTTCTTAAAGTATTGTTTCCATACCGACTTTTTGCGGTTTCAGTCCGCAGGACTCATAAAATTTCATTGCTGATTCGTTTAGACTCCATACATTTAAGGTTACGTTGTAACAGCCGTGTTCCTTTGCATAATCAATAACGGCATTGTACAGAGTTTTTCCTATATGCTGACCGCGGCATTTTTCGTCAACGCACAAATCATCTATATAGAGAGTTTTTATATCGGTTAGTATATTGTCATTTATATATTGTTTAAATATGCAGAAAGCATATCCCAAAACGCTGTCATTTTCGTCTGTGGCAACGAGTATGGGAGTTTTATCATCGGCAATAATATTTTTCAACTGTTCGTCGCTATATTTTCTTGCACCGTATTTAAAAAGGTCCGGACGTCCCTTGTGGTGTACAAGGCAAACCTGAAAAAGAAGCTCGTTTATTCTGTCCATGTCCTTAATCTGTGCACGTCTGATGTTCATATATATAATCCTCCATTCCGCCGCCGGCAGGGCGGTACAAATCTTAGCGTGAAAAAAAGAAAACAGATAGCCATTTTGAGCAATGGCGTAAGCGTATACTCCGAGTACCCAAAAATGGCGGGATGTGCGGCTTCTTTTTCACGTTATCTTCTTTAAATATTTTAAATTCTGTTTTAACTGTAATATAACCGGCATAAACCGGCTATTCCGCAGGCATTATCCGTTGACATTTTGGGTGAGGAAAAGAAAAGTTCTGCATTTAGTG
>CASFSH010000226.1 GCA_949297205.1 uncultured Bacillota bacterium
GTAACGTGAAAAATAAGCTTTGCATCTCACCTTTTTTCGTGACTCGGAGTATACACATACGCCGTCGTCACTCAAAACGGCAATCTGCTTGCTTCTTTTACACGTTAGGATTTGTGCCGCCGCATTGGCGGCGGAATGGAGTGTAAAATGAAAAAATACAGTAAGATTTTTGTGGGGCTGGGAATTATAATAGTTCTTGCCGTTGTTTTCTGGTGGGGCGGAAATTCATCTTCTCTGCATGGATGGAGTGTGGAAGAAACAAATAAAACATCACAGGTAACAGAAAATGTGAAATCTGAAAAGGATGATTTACAGAATACAGTCAACCCCCAGGAAACAACAAATGACCAATCTCCTGTACAGACTGAAGATGTAAAGGAAGAAAAACAAAACGAAAAAGGGCAGATGCCGGAAAAACCACCTACGGCAACTGCGCAAAATTCTTCCGCTGAAAGTGAACAACAGCAGATAAAATCGGAGATAATAAAAAAGGCCGATGACAATATTGCTTCAAGCGGTGATGTTGAATATTCAAAAGAAAAGGGTATGGATATAGATGAGGAAACAGGGAAGGACAAATACAGCACAGACCCTGTTCCGGAGGGAAAACCGATTCCTGTTGACAAAAACAATACTACAATTACAGATAAGGAACTGATGTGTACATTATCAGTGAGATGTGATACTGTACTGGACAACCTTGCATATCTTGATTCGGAAAAGGTTGAAATAATACCTGAAGATGGTATTATTTTCAATGAAAAAACCGTAACCTTTTATGAAGGAGAAACGGTATTTAATCTTTTGCAAAGAGAAATGAAAAAAAATAAAATACATATGGAATTTGTAAATACACCCATATATAACAGTTCATATATTGAAGGAATTGCAAATCTTTACGAATTTGACTGCGGTGAGTTGTCAGGATGGCTGTACAAAGTAAACGGCTGGTTCCCTAATTACGGTTGTTCGCGATATGCATTGAAGCAGGGAGATAAGGTTGAATTTGTTTTCACCTGTGACTTTGGTGAAGATGTAGGTGCTGACGCAAGCATTGCCGGGGGACAAAAGGATGAATGAATTTAAAAACTATCACCCATTTGTGAATTTTATATATTTTTTGGCTGTAATTGCATTTTCCATGTTTTTTATGAATCCTGTATGTCTTTTTATAAGTTTTATTTCGGGATTTATATATTCAGTAATGTTAAACGGGAAAAAAGCGTTAAAGTTCAATCTTGTGTATCTTCTTCCGTTAATGATAATATCAGCATTTATTAATCCTGCATTTAACCATGAAGGTGTTACAATATTAACTTATTTGCCAAGTGGGAATCCGTTAACTTTAGAGTCAATAATTTATGGAATTGCGGCGGCGTGTATGATTGCTTGTATTATTTGTCATTTTTCATGTTTTAATATAATAATGACAAGCGATAAATTTGTATATTTGTTTGGGAAAATAATACCTTCAATGTCACTTATTCTATCCATGGTTTTGAGGTTTGTTCCAAGATTTAAAGAACAGATAAAGATAATAAGCAATGCACAGAAATGTATAGGGTGTGACATATCTGACGGAAACATAATAAAAAGAGCTAAAAACGGAATAAAAATTTTATCAATAATGATAACATGGAGCCTTGAAAATTCCATAGAAACGGCTGACAGTATGAAAAGCCGTGGCTATGGGCTGCCGGGAAGAACGGCATATTCAAATTTTGTATTTGATAAACGTGACGCATTTGCACTGGCAGCTATTGTGTTTTTTTCGCTTTTTGTAATTATCGGAGCAGGTACGGGGAATCTCTATTTCAGATATTTTCCCTCTATAAAAACAGTAAATATAACGCCTTACGGGGTAAGTGTAATGGCAGCATATTTTCTGCTTTTTATCTGCCCTGTAATAATAGAAATTAAGGAGGCATGGCGATGGAAAAAATCGCAGTCAAAAATCTGACATTTACATATCCCCAAAGAGAAATTCCGTCGCTAAAAAATATTAATTTTACCGTAAATCCCGGTGAATTTATCACAATATGCGGAAAATCGGGATGCGGGAAATCTACGTTGTTAAGACAGTTAAAGCCGGTTATTGCACCTCATGGGAACAAAGAGGGTGTAATATATTTTGACGGCAGGGACATAACCGAATTGACACAAAGAGAAGAATCAGAAAAAATTGGATTTGTGCAACAAAATCCCGACAATCAGATTGTGTGTGATAAGGTATGGCATGAACTTGCATTCGGACTTGAAAGCCTGGGATTCAGAAACGAAGAAATTCGTGCAAGAGTTGCTGAAATGGCATCATTTTTTGGTATTTATAATTGGTTTTATAAAGATGTGTCAGAACTATCCGGAGGTCAGAAACAGCTATTAAATCTTGCTTCTGTAATGGTGATGCAGCCGTCTGTTATGATTTTGGATGAACCCACAAGTCAGCTTGACCCTATTGCGGCTCATGATTTTCTTGATACACTTTCAAAAATAAACAAAGAATTGGGTACAGCAATTATTCTTACTGAACACAGACTTGAGGAAGCTTTCCCTATTTCAGACAGAATTGTTGTAATGGAAAACGGAGAAATAATTGCAGACGGTACACCCCGTGAAATTGCAAAATGCCTGAACGATACAAATAATGATATGTTTTCTGCTTTACCTACTCCAATGAGGGTATATTATTCAAAAGATAATAATTATGAATGCCCGGTAACAGTCAGGGACGCAAGAACATGGCTTGTGAATATGCCTGTAAAAGAAAGTGTTCCATATCCTGAAGAAATAAAAAAGCCTGACAATAATTTTGTTATTGAACTTGATGAAATTTGGTTCAGATATGAAAAAAACGCGCCTGATGTCTTAAAAAATATGTCTCTTAAAATTTCCGAAAATGAGATTTATGCAATAGTCGGAGGAAACGGTGCGGGAAAAACAACCACATTATCTGTAATTTTGGGGATAAATAAGCCATACAGAGGAAAAGTAAAAATTATGGAAAATAAGACTATGGCGGCACTTACACAAAATCCTCAAAGTCTTTTTGTAAAAAAAACGGTATTGGAAGATTTACATGAAATGTTATCCGACATTAAAATGTCAACAGAGGAAAAGGAAGAAAAAATCAGGAATGTTATAGATTTTTGCGAACTTCAGAATTTGCTTATGAGTCATCCCTTTGATTTATCGGGAGGAGAACAACAAAGAGCGGCATTGGCAAAGGTGCTGTTAAAAGAACCGGATATTCTTATTCTTGACGAGCCTACAAAGGGGCTTGACGCTCATTTCAAAGAAAAATTTGCAGATTTGCTGAAAAAGTTAAAGAAAAGCGGAGTAACAATTATAATGGTTTCACATGATGTGGAATTTTGTGCAAAATATGCTGACAGACTGGGAATGTTCTTTGATGGGAAAATAGTATCTGAGGACACTCCGAGAAGATTTTTTTCAGGAAAAAGCTTTTATACCACGGCAGCAAACAGAATGTCAAGAAATATTATTGATAATGCTGTGCTTGATGAGGATATAATTTCAGCAATAGGAGGAAGGATACAGAAAAGACATGAAGAATCAAGCAGCCCGTTATATATGAAAAAAAAGATATATACACAGCAAAATAAAAAATCCGAAGGAAAAATAAAGAATATTATTTTCGGTTCGGTATTTTTGATATTATTTGCAGTTGTTCAGTTTTTGATTTTTGGTGAAGAAAAAGAAAATAGAAAATATGCTGCCCAATTGGCAAGTATTTTTCTGCTGGGAGGGGCTTTATGGAATTTTATTCCAAAAAGAACCTTTGATATGGGACAAATACAGACACAGCAAAATAAAAGAAAATTATCCAAAAGAACTGTTGCGGCGGCTTTGGTAACATTAATACTTGTTCCTGTTACGGTGTTTGTAGGTGTGTATTATTTGGGTGACAGGAAATATTATTTTATAAGTTTGCTGATTATATTAGAAACGATGTTTCCCTTTATATTTATATTTGAAAAACGTCGGCCCCAGGCAAGGGAACTGGTAATTATAAGTGTGTTGTGTGCAATATCCGTAGCAGGACGTGCGGCATTTGCAGCTGTTCCGCAGTTTAAGCCTGTGGTGGCAATGACAATACTATCCGGAATATGTTTCGGAGGGGAAACCGGTTTTCTTGTAGGTGCGGTTACGGGTTTTGTATCAAACTTTTTCTTTGGTCAGGGCCCATGGACTCCATGGCAGATGTTTGCATTTGGAATAATAGGTTTTTTAGCCGGAATTTTATTCAGAAAAGGTCTATTACGAAAAAATAAAACAGAATTGTGCATATTCGGATTTCTTACAGCCCTTGTATTATATGGGGGTATTATGAATTTGGCTTCGGTACTGATGTATCAGGCAAATCCAAATACTGGAGCAATTACTGCAAGCTATGCGCTGGGATTGCCTTTTGACTTGATACACGCATTTTCCACATCATTCTTTTTGTGGTTTGCGGCAGAACCTATGTGCGAAAAGATAGAGAGAGTAAAAGTTAAATACGGATTATTGGAATAAAAAATTCTCCGGGG
>CASFSH010000227.1 GCA_949297205.1 uncultured Bacillota bacterium
TATAAAATGGAAAAAATGAATTGTTAATTTTGAAATGCAAACAGTTAAATTAAAGGAGGAAAAAGTATGACAGGAAAAAAAATCATTTCTATGTTTGCGGCATTATCAATGGGAATCGGTTTGATGAACCTGAATGTTGCAGCCGCTGAGCTAACAACATTTTATGTTGCGACAGACGGAAGTGATGAAGGCGCCGGTACAATAGACGATCCGTTTGCTACAATAACTGCTGCGCGTGATGCAATCAGAAAAATCAAAGAAGAAAACGGAGAACTGCCAGATAAAGGGGTATGCGTATATCTTAGGGAAGGTACATATGCAATACATTCCACCATAGAATTTACCGAGGAAGATTCGGGAACAGAAGAATGTCCTATAACATACAGAGCATATAAAGATGAAAATGTTGTCCTGATAGGCGGAGAAAAACTTGAAGTAAAAGATTTTAAAAGAGTCGCTGATCAGTCTGTTTTAGACAGAATATATGATAGAGAGGCAAGAGAATGTATTTATCAGTATGATCTTTCAACAATCGAAGATTTTACATATGGCGATATATTCGACTCTACTCAAAGCGGCAATATGCCTAATGAGCTTGTTATAGACGGTAAAGTAATGACAATAGCAAGATATCCGAATGTGACGGCAAACGGTGACGATCAGTTTGAAAAGGTTCAAAATATTATAAGCGATACTTTGGAAGACAACAAGTGTTCATTCACAATTGCTGACTCTTCAAGGGCAAACAATTGGAATACCGCAACGGATATGAGATTTTCAGCAAACTGGACATATCTTTGGTCGTCTTCATATGATAAGTTGGACAGTGTGAAGAATGGAGTTATTACCGTAAAAAGAGCTTCAAGCGGAACTCTGACACCGGGAACGGCACGTTTTTATGTAATTAATCTTTTGGAAGAACTTGATCGCCCCGAAGAGTATTATATTGATAAGGAAAATCAGATACTTTATCTTTATCCGCCGACAAATTCAACAGGTGATTCTACAATTTATATTTCAACTTTAAGAGATACTATGTTTAATATAAACGGAGCATCTTATCTGACATTCAGAAATTTTGAAGTCCCTTGTTCAAGAGGAACAGCTTTTCAGATAACGGAAGGTGAACATAATACTGTTGAATATTGTAATATAAGAAATCTGGGCGGAAGAGCCGTATTGATAGCCGGTGGAAAATATAACGGAGCAGTAGGAAATTTTGTATCAATGTGTAACGGCGGTGTTGATGTAAAAGGCGGTGATCGAAACACGCTTGAACCCGGTTATAATTATGCAGAGAATAATGAAACAGAAAAGTTTTCAAGAATCAGCAAAACCTATTTGGGCGGAGTTATGATTGAAGGATGCGGAAACAGGCTTTCACATAACGAAGTGCATGATGCACTGCATCTTGGTATGCAGTTTGCGGGAAATGAAAATATAATTGAATACAATGAATTTTATGATCTGTTAAAATCAGTTGACGATTCCGGCGGAATATATGCCGGACGTACATGGGTATGGAGAGGAAATAAGATAGCGAACAACTATTTTCATGATTTTTACGGTTCATCAGGCGGTGTAGGTCTTGGATGTATTTATCTTGACGATTATCTTTCGGGAAACAGTGTTACCGGAAATATATTCTATAATGTACCCGGAAGAGGAATGTGGGCGGAAGCCGGAAGTGACAATGTTATTTCCAATAATATTATGATAGATGTGGGAACACCTATAAGATACGCAAACAGAGGAAACAGTCAGATTAAAATGGATGAGATAGATAAAACAAATAAAATGTGGACTTCTTTGGAGGAAGTACCGTATACGTCTGATATTTGGCTTGAAAAATATCCTATATTAAAGGATATTATGACTTTACCTGTATATTCACCGAACAGAGTTACAATTACAAACAATGTTGCCGTAAATTCAGGTTCAAACGATATTATGGAGGGAGTAGCAGAAAACGGTACTGTTGAGAATAACATATCCATGAGTGATCCTGGATTTGTTGACCTTGCAAACGGTGATTTCAGATTAAAGGAAGATGCACAGGTATATACCGAACTTCCGGGATTTGTCGATGTTCATTTTGAAAAAATGGGAAGATATACCGAACGTCTGGATGAAATGGTAAAAGATGCACTTGTTCTTGGAATTGATAGGGCAGGAGCAAAAAATAATGGTGAAATGACTCAAATAGATCCCGATAACGATGCAGTAATGCCGATTATTATAAATGACAGAACAATGGTTCCTGTTCGATTTATTTCAGAGAGTTTAGGTGCTGATGTTACATGGGATGCAAATACTGAGGAAATAGGAATTACATATATCGGAAAAACCATAAAAATGACAATAGGAAAAAATAACTTTACGGTTGACGGTGAAACCGTTGAATTGGATTCACCTCCTACAATTGTTGAAGATCGTACGCTTGTTCCTTTGAGAGCCTTGGTTGAATCTTTAAACAAGAAGGTATTCTGGGATGACAAAGGACTTATTGTAATAAGTAATAATGAACAAATATTTGACAGTACAGAGGATGCTTATTTAATTGATGACTTATTAAGACAGATTAATTTAAGATAATTTGGTTTTAACGGTGCAAGAACCGAAAACAATATATTATTTATAAAGGAGGAAAATGACAATGGCAAAAAAACTAATGGTACTTATGCTTTCTCTTGCTCTTGCAGGAAGTATTGTTCCGGCAACCGTCTGGGCAGAGGATGCAAGCCTGAGCTTTAAGCAGTTTAATGCTACCAAAAAAGTTATAACAATAGACTTTGATGGTGTCAGCGGACAGCTTGATTCTGAAACGATAGAAGGAAAAATCGGCATACAAAAGCGCGCAGCTGACGGAAGTATAACAACTCTGACCGCTCAGGACTTTACATTTGAAGTTACAAAAGAAATGAACGGAACGAACGCTGATAATGAAGTCGTTGTTACGGCAGAAGCAAACACTCTTATCATTACGCCGAATGATGGAATTGATACGAACTCCCTGTATAAGGTGACGATTGATGCAGGAGTTACTGATACAAATTCCGTGGTATTATCTGAAGACGTTTCAACAGGATGGTTTAAGGTTGATGAACTGTTTTTTGATGATTTTAATGTTGAGTTTGATGATCAGCAGCAGCCATTATATCCTTATTCACCAGTAAACGAAGGCATGAAGAGCGACTATTATAATGTTAATAACTGGGCAAGAGTGCAAATTGCAGATGAAACAAATAAAATTCCACCTGCAAATTATAATGTTATGCGCTGGAATTCAAATGATGGATCATTTTCTGTGAATGAAAAGGGATTGCCTCTTAATAAGAGAAAAGCAGATTATACAGTAGAGTATAAATACAAATATCCGGGATATGCCAATTCTTCACATGCATATTCAGTCCACAGACTATATATGCGATCAAATGTAACATCATCGGGTGCAGGATTTGATTTGGCGACCGGATATGGATTATGGCTGAGAGATAATGTGGCAACTACAGGAAATTTATCTGCTCCCGTAAAATTATATGCAGGAAATACATTGCTTTATACAACTGAAAGTTTTACTCCCGAAGATGCATTGGTTGATGTAAGAATGTCTGTAATAGGCGATAATATCCAATGTTATGTTGATAACAATAAACTTATTGAAACAATAGATCAGACATATACAAATGCCGGTACAACAGGATTTTATGATGTTAACTCAACTGCATGGTGGACACCGTCATACATTGATGATTTGTCCATAACATCAGTTAAAAAAATTGGAGAAGAAATACCTACAGTTACATATAATGATTTTAATGCCGACACATCAGGTATATCAATACAGTTTGAGGGTACAATGGACGATCTTGACCCTGAAACTGTTGATTTGGAAGTATATGAAAACAACCAGCTTATTCCGGAAAGCGGATACACATGGAAAGTATACGGAAATGAAATTGAAATTATGTTTGAAAGACCTCTTACGATAAATTATCTTTACGAGGTAAAAGTTGCCCCGGGACTTAAGGATATATCAGGTATAAGTACCCCGTTGTCATCTCAGGCATCAACAGGAGGATTTATTCTTGAAAAAATATACAGCAATACGTTTGATGATGCACAGAGTGTAAGTCAATGGGCTGCATCCCCTTCAAACTTCAGCATAACCGATGGACAGTTTGTAAGTAACGGAGAAGTTGACAGATGCGGTATGCCTGATTTAACAAGATATGCAGATTATGTAACCGAGGCTGATTTTAAGATTACATCAAACAGTGAATTCAACATTTATTCAAGAAGCTCTGATCACAGACGTTATTATTCAGAATCAAGCAAATACAGAATAAGATTTGTGAATTACGGAATAATTTTATATGCACCTGATTCAACAGAAATTGCAAATGTAAGCTATAATATTGAAACAGATGTATATCACCACGCAAGAGTTGTTAACAAAGGTGACAGAATAAAGGTTTATCTTGATGATGAAATTGTTATGGACTTAGAGTCACAGGTTATTACAACAGCAGGAACCTTCGGTGTAAGAATGTCCGGTGAAGCATATATGGATAATCTTACACTGACAAAGATTACTCCTATGGAAATTCCTTTAAATACACAGATAAAATATAATGCAGATTCAGATGCGGTATATCTTGATATTGGTGTTGATGGTATTGTAAATACTATAATCGAGTCAAGCATAGGCGATGTAAAACTTTATAATGAAAACGGGGAAGAAATGGAAAGTACGGTATATGTACAGGGTAAACATGTTATTATTGATCCTCAGGAAGAAATTGAAATAGGTAAAAAATATACAATTGAAGCTCGTGGTATAAAAACAAGCTTTAATACCGATGTTGAAGATTTTAAACAAAGTTTTAAGAGAGTTAAAGTTTGGAGTGAAACCTTTGACACAGAGGAATCGGCATCACCGGCAGCATGGAGGAACAGACCTGCTGTATCATGGTATAACGGAATGATGAGATTGACGGCAGAAGAGTATACGGATGCTATTTACAGCAGTACCTGGAAGAATACATCTAA
>CASFSH010000228.1 GCA_949297205.1 uncultured Bacillota bacterium
GATAAATAAAAATCGGTATCTGCGGAAAAATATCTCGGATGCCGTTTTTTGTTTGACAAAATAATTAATGTATGGTAAAATTTATTTTAATTGTGTGTTGTCATTTATATGATAATAATACAATAAATTTAAAAAATAAAGGTTGAAACAAAAAAGAAAAATATGTAATTTGATTTTGAGGTGAATAGTATGGAAAATTTGCTATGGTATAATGAACCTGCTGAAAACTTTGAAGAAGCACTTCCAATTGGTAACGGGAAAATAGGTGCTATGGTATACGGAAAAACCGATATTGAAAAAATAAGCTTAAATGCCGACAGTTTATGGACGGGATATCCGTCATATGACGTTGAAAATAATAACGCATATAACAATTATCTTAAAATGCGAAAAGCGTTTGATGAGAATAAAGTAAAAGAAGCAGAGGAAATTCTTGAAAATGGATTTGTTGGAATAGAAGTTCAGGCATATCTTCCGGCGGGAAATTTGTATATTAAGCTTGGTGACAATTCGGTTAAAAACTATAAAAGAAGTTTAAATCTTGAAAATGCAACAGCACAAAGTAAATATACCGTAAATGAATCCGATGTAAAAAGCAAAACATTTATCAGCGCTGTTGACAATGTTTTAGTACATAAAATAACATCAACTAAAAAACGTGATTTTGAAATATGGACGGAATCATTGTTAAAAAATAACATAATATTACAGGATGACTGCATTATACTTATGGGACAGGCACCTGATTTAAGACAAAATAAACCGGAGCTTTTTACATATGACAGAAATGATACGGTTAAGTATGCCGTTGCAGTAAAAGTGGTAACCGACGGTATTTTGAATATAAAAGATAATAAAATATTCACAGAAAATTCATCTGAAATCATTATTTATCTTTCAATTGCTACAAGTTATATTGCATGGAACAAAATACCCGATGCAGAGTATAAAAATAAAGCCAAAAATGCGGTTTTGACAGCGTCTGAAAAAGGGTATGATGCGGTAAAAAAATCTCATACAGAGGATTTTTCATCATATTACAACAGAGTTAAATTAAACATTAAAACAGACGAAAACAATATCCCTACCGATGAGAGAATAAAGGCAGAAAACAAGGATGCCGGTTTAGCCGTTCTTTTGTTTAATTTCGGTAGATATTTATTAATATCATCTTCAAGAAGTGAAAGCCTTGCAACAAATCTTCAGGGGATATGGAATGAAGAACTGATTGCACCGTGGGCATCAAATTATACTGTTAATATAAATACAGAAATGAATTACTGGCCGGCTCTTATGTGTAATCTTTCGGAATTTATGAATCCGTTGATTAATTTAATAAAAATGACGTCGGAATCGGGAAAAAGAACGGCAAAAGAATATTATAATGTTGATAAAGGATTTACTGCCCATCATAATTATGATATATGGGGAAAAACAACACCGTCGCCGGGAAGCCCGAGATGGTCGTATTGGTGTATGAGCTCGGGATGGATGTGCAGACATCTTTTTGAATATTATCAATACACAAATGATATAAAATTTCTTGAAGAAACAGCTTTTCCGATTATGTATGAAGCGGCATTGTTCTATATGCAGATTATGGAAGAACACGACAATAAATTTATTATAACGCCGTCAACCTCTCCCGAAAACGGGTACATTAATGACGGACAAACGACTTTTCTTGCAAAATATACAACAATGACGCAGGCAATACTTATAGATTTATTTGAAAACCTAAAAAAGACCTGTGATATTTTGGGAAAAACTGAATTAAAGAAAGAATTGGAAGAAAAATATCCAAAAGAAAAGTTTGATGTATATAAAATAGGAAGTAAAGGACAGCTTTTGGAGTATGATAAAGAATATGAGGAAGAGGACGTACATCACAGACACGTTTCGCATTTATATGGTTTGTTCCCGGGAGAAAGCATAAATTCCGAAGAACTTGTCAATGCTGCAAAGAAATCTCTTGAGATACGCGGAGACGGCGGGACAGGATGGAGTCTTGGCTGGAAAGTAAACTTGTGGTCAAAATTAAAAGACGGAAATCATGCTTTAAAAATGGTAGAAAATCAGCTAAACTTTATCCCGGCAATGAAGGATTTTGATTACAGTAGGGGAGGAACATATCCGAATTTGTTTGACGCACATCCTCCTTTTCAGATTGACGGGAATTTTGGAGTTACCGCAGGTATTGCACAAATGTTTTTGCAATGTGAAAACGATACTGTAAAAATTTTGCCGGCATTACCGGATGTGTTTGGGTGCGGAAGCATTGAAGGATTGAAAGCTGTAGGCAATATTACAGTAAGTATTTGGTGGAATGATAAAAAGGTTGAAAAAATAAAACTAATCTCACCGGTGGATCAAACTATCAAAATAAGTATACAGAACAATCCGGCAGATACTCTTACTCTAAAAAAAGACATTCCATGTGAAAAGAACTTTTAAAACGATAATTAAATAGGTATAAAAATAAGGAGAACAATTATGGCGATAGATAAGGTAAGGGAGTATTTTAAAAAATACGGTATGGAAAACAGAATAAGGGAATTTGATGTTTCGAGTGCAACGGTAGAATTGGCTGCAAAAGCACTTAACTGTGATGGATGCCGAATTGCAAAAACTCTTTCGTTTATGGTCTGCTCTTCTCCTATATTGATAGTTGCAGCAGGGGATGTTAAAGTTGATAATTCAAAATTTAAAGCACGGTTTAATCAAAAGGCGAAAATGCT
>CASFSH010000229.1 GCA_949297205.1 uncultured Bacillota bacterium
TCACCCATCATTGACAATTCAACAATTAAATTTGAAAAAATAAAAATTTAGCATTGATTTTTATAGCACAGTGCGCTATAATGATTGTAGATGAATTATCGGGAGGATATTTTAGATGATTTCTGTTGACAAGAAATATTTTAATTTTTTTTAAAAAGTGTCACCCATCATTGACAATTCAACAATGAAAATATTAATAATTTTTTCTTTCCCGTTGCAATATCATGTTATTTGTTGTATAATTATATAAAACTGCAAAAGAAGAAAGGCTGTGAGCTTGTGAGCTTATCTAAAATAAATTCCGCCGGTCTTATCGGTATTGACGGATATATTGTTGATGTTCAGACCGATATTGCAAACGGTATGCCTGCATTTGAAATCGTAGGACTTCCTGACGCTGCTGTAAAAGAAGCAAAAGAACGTATACGTTCATCAATCAGAAATATAGGTGCGGCATTTCCTGCCAAACGAATAATAATAAATCTTGCTCCCGCATCGTACAAAAAAGAAGGTTCAATTTACGATTTACCTATGGCTGTTTCAATATTAACGGCAACAGGTCAGATCCGTATTGAAAATCCGGCACAATATGCATTTATAGGTGAACTTTCCCTTGACGGCGAGGTTAAGCCCGTTACCGGGGTGCTGCCTATGGTGATTTCGTTATACAAAAACGGAATAACAAATATATTTGTTCCCCGTGACAATGCTTCCGAAGGAGCTGTAATAGAAGATTGTTCAATATATCCGGTATCAAATCTCGCAGATATTATAAAGCATTTTACCGGTGTAAAGGAAATATCAAAACACAAGGTAAATATAGAACAAATATTAGCCTCAAAAAATGACGGCATCCTTGATTTCTGTGATGTTAAAGGTCAGGAAAGCGTGAAGCGTGCTATTGAAGTAGCCGCTGCGGGAAATCATAATATCTTATTAATAGGCTCTCCCGGAACAGGCAAAACAATGCTTGCTCAGCGAATAGGCTCAATACTTCCGGATTTGTCCTTTTATGAAGCTCTTGAGGTTACAAAAATCCATTCTATTGCCGGCGTACTTCCTGCCGGAGTGCCCCTAATAACAAACAGACCTTTCCGTCATCCTCACCATACAATTTCTGCCGCAGGTCTTTCGGGAGGAGGTACTATACCGAAACCGGGAGAATTATCCCTTGCCCATCACGGAGTTCTGTTTTTAGACGAACTTCCCGAATTCAGACGGGATGTTTTGGAAGTAATGCGCCAGCCTTTAGAAGACGGTACCGTTACAATTTCAAGAGTAAACGCAACCCTTTCTTATCCCTGTAATATGATGCTTGTGGCATCAATGAATCCATGTAAATGCGGATATTACGGTGACGCACACCGCAATTGTACCTGTACCGAAAGCGACATCAACAGATACAGAAGCCGTATATCCGGTCCCTTGCTTGACAGAATTGATATTCAGGTGGAAGTGGAAAATGTAAATTACGATGATCTGAGTTCTTCCCAAAAAAGCGAATCAAGCAGCGATATAAAAAAACGTGTAAACGAAGCCAGAAAGCTGCAGCTTGAACGGTACAAAAACTACCATATATATTCAAACTCTCAGCTTGATGCAGGACTTATACAAGAATTTTGTCCTCTCGGCGAAAAAGAAAATCAGATATTAAAAGCCGCTTTTGATAATTTGGGACTCAGCGCAAGAGCACATTCAAGAATATTGAAAGTTGCAAGGACTATTGCAGATCTTGAACACAGCGAAAATATTATGGCAAACCATCTTGCCGAAGCAATACAATACCGCAGTCTTGACAGAAAATTCTTTAAATAGTCTTTAATCTGATTTTAATATAACGATATTATAATTATTTCACATATTCTGTTTGATTTATGAAAGGAGTATACACCATAACATGAAAAGAAAAGTATTAATAGTTGAAGATGACGATCTGATGAGAGAAGTATTAACCGATTATTTTGCCAATGCTGATTATGAAGTTGATGAGGCCACTGACGGATTATCCGCAATAGATAAGGCGGAATATAAAGACTATGATTTAATTATTCTTGATGTCATGCTGCCTGAACTTGACGGTTTTTCTATATGCCGTCGTATAAGAAAAACAAAAGACACACCTATTATCATGACCACTGCACGAAGTGATGAAGATGATAAGCTTATCGGTTATGAACTTGGTGCCGACGACTATGTTACAAAGCCATTCAGTCCCAAAGTTCTTTTGGCAAAAGCAAACTCTCTTATAAATCGTTCCCAAGGTACGGTAATAGGCAATAAAAATGAAGTTTCATGCGCCGGGATAACTATAAATCAGGACTCTCATACCGTATCTGTAGATAATGAATACATTGATCTTACTCCGAAAGAATATGATCTTCTGATGTTTCTTATGATTAACAAAGGTAAGGTTTTATCAAGGGATACTCTTTTATCAAAGGTCTGGGGATATGACTATTTCGGCGATTTAAGAACCGTTGATACTCACATAAAAAAATTGAGGGCAAAACTCGGAAATAAATCAATACATATAAAAACGCTTATTAAAGCAGGATACAAATTTGATGAGAGCATAACCGAAGAATAACAGGACGGATGATTGCCATGAAAAAAATATTTTCTGATTTTTCCATAACGAAAAAAATATTCTTATTATTCTTTCTGATTTTTTTATTATTTTTATTTATATGGATGATAGGACAATTCTTTTTATTCGGAGAATACTATGCTTATACAAAGGCAAAGGATATTTCAAATTATGTAAATGATTTTTCCGAAAAATATGCTGCTCTGAAAAACGACGATGACATAAATCATGAAATAGTAAATTACTCAAATTTAAGCGATGCATATTATGCCATTATATCCGAAAACGGGGAAATGCTTTATATGGTATCATATGAACTGATAATTTCACCTGACAACGGCGGTGAAAATTTAAAATTTTTATTGGATAACGCAGTGCATAATGAGGATTTTATAAAGGATACATTAAGCGTAAATGACACAGTAACAATTACATATGCATCAATCGGAGATGAACGACAGCGGGCAAACATTTATATGCCTATAACCATTGAGCACAACGGTTACACATGGGAAACCGATTACAAATTTCATTCTCCCAGATTTGATATTCAGCCGGAACAGGATTTTGAAGCATCAAACGTTAAAAACTCTATCAATTCATTGACAGTAACCGGAACGGTTGTTTCAATAACCCTTCCCAATCCCCAGGCATCAAAACTAACAGTGCAGCGAAACGATGCTGCACTGGTTATTATGGACTGGACCGAAAAACTCTATAATGGAATCACTGTTAACTTAAATTCCGAATACAATTACACTTTTTATCCTCCCGACAGAGATGATAAATACAATGTTACCGTAAAAAAAATAGAAAAATCCGGAAATATCGAGTATATATGCGCAATACTTCCCATGAGAAATATCTCAGAAGCGATTGCCGCTGTAAAAGACTTTTCATGGTTTTTATTTGCAGCAATGTTTATATTAATTTCAATAATTGCATTTGTTTTTTCCCGTGCCATAACTCATCCGATTATTGAAATTAACACCATTACCGAAAAAATGAAACATCTTGACTTTTCTGAAAAATGCAAAGTAAATTCCTCCGATGAATTGGGAAGGTTATCGGAAAATGTTAATGAAATGTCAGAAAAACTCGACTCAACTATTAAAGAATTGGTTTCTGCCAATGACAAGCTTATAAAAGACATTGAACATGAAAGATTGCTGGAAAAACAAAGAAAAGAATTTGTTGCCGCTGTTTCTCATGAGCTGAAAACTCCCCTTGCAATAATACGTGCCTACTCGGAAGGTCTGCTTGACGGCGTTTCCCAAACAAAACAAGAAAGATACCTGAATGTTATAGCTGATGAAACAAAAAATATGGATAATCTTATTCTTGATATGCTGGAAAATT
>CASFSH010000230.1 GCA_949297205.1 uncultured Bacillota bacterium
GTGAAATTTTATTTTCACAAAAAGACAAAAAAATAATTGACAGCGTCTTTATAAAGGAAACAGAAAAAATTTCAAACGGCAAACTTAAAATATCGGAGGATTTCTGTGATATTGACGGAGGATTCATTATCAGATACGGTAAAATAGAGATAAATTGTTCAATTGACGCTATCTTTGAGGACAAATACAATGAATTAACTGATTTGGTCAACAGTATTCTTTCTCAAAAGTAAAGAGGTGATTTCATGAAAGATACAGAATACACTTATGCAGTTGCATATATGAAAACTCTTGAAAACAAAATGTTATCACAAAACGATATTGAAACACTTCTTTCGGCGGAAAACGAAGAATCCTGCAAAAAAATTTTGATTGAAAAAGGTTACGGTTCAAATCTCTCAGGCAATGAAACAGCCGATGAAATTCTTACAAGTGAATTTGAAAAAATATGGACAGAAGCAAAAAATGTTTGTCCCGACGGCGCTCCTTTGGATTTATTACTCTATCAGAATGACTTTCATAACCTGAAAACAATTCTGAAAGCGTCGGTTATGAATGTTGATTGGCATGACATGATATTAAAACCATGTATTGCTGACCCCGAAGATATTGAAAATGCAATAAAAAATGTCTTTTTTGATGATCTTCCTCAATTTATCAGAGAACAGGCAAAAGAGGCTTACAAACTTATAACCTCCGTAAATGACGGTCAGATTGTTGAAGTATACCTTGACAAGGCATACTGGGAACTTATATCACAAAAAGCAAATACTGAAAAAAATGATTTTCTGATTGAATGGGTTTATCTGAACACCGCCATTGCCGATTTTAAAATTGCATTGCGTTCAGTGGGAAAAAGCAAAGAATTTATTAAAGATGCCTTAATCAGAACTGATAATTTTAATCCCGATAAACTTTATCAGGCAGCGCAAACCGGTACTCAGGCTGTTATTGATTCAATATCGTCATATGGTTTCACCGATGCCGCCGACTCTCTTAAAATATCATTTTCAGCTTTTGAAAAATGGTGTGATAACAAAAAAATGCAGCATATTAAAAAAGCAAAGCTCAAAAGTTTCGGTTTTGAACCGATACTGGGTTTTCTTATAGGGAAAGAATATGAGCTTCAGACAGTAAGAATAATATTATCAGGAAAGGTTAACCACATCCCCATACAAATTATAAAAGAAAGGCTGCGTGATCTATATGTATAAAATAGGCGTAATTGGCGACTATGACAGTATTTGCGGCTTTTCCGCACTGGGACTTGATACTTTTCCTGTAAAAAACATTGATGAAGCTGAGGAAATTCTTAAAAAGCTGTCCGAATCACAGTACGGAATTATATACATTACAGAATATTACATTGAAAAAATGCCGAAATTATTTGAAAAATACAAACAACAGCCTCTTCCTGCCATTATACCAATACCTTCAACTCAGGGAGCGGCAGGGTTCGGCATAAATAATGTCAAGAAATATGTTGAACAGGCAGTAGGTTCAGATATAATTTTTAATGACAATAACTGATGTCTTAGCTTGTTCTGGAAAGGAATACGATAAATGGAAAGTAAAGGTATAATCAGAAAGGTATCAGGACCGTTGGTTATCGCATCGGATATGTATGATGCCAATATGTATGACGTTGTTAAAGTAAGTAAATACGGTCTGATAGGCGAAATAATTGAAATGCACAACGATCTTGCCTCCATACAGGTTTATGAAGAAACATCAGGTCTGGGCCCCGGTGAAGAAGTTATTTCAACAGGTGCGCCTTTGAGCGTCGAACTTGGTCCCGGTCTTATTAAAAGCATTTACGACGGTATACAAAGACCTCTTGACGCAATTATGGAAAAAGCAGGTACAAATCTTCAAAGAGGTGTAAGCGTTCCGTCTTTAAACAGAGAGAAAAAATGGGATTTTAAACCTGTATTATCCCCCGGCACAAAAGTTTCCGGCGGTATGATTCTCGGTACTGTTACCGAAACAGATATAGTTGAACATAAAATAATGGTTCCTCCCAGAGTTGAGGGTGAACTTATTGAATTGAATGCCGGCTCCTTTACAGTAACAGATTGTATAGGTAAAATAAAGGACAAAAACGGCAAAATAACAGAATTACAGCTAATGCAGAAATGGCCTGTTCGTGTTGGCAGACCATATAAAGAAAAACTATCCCCCGATATTCCTCTTGTAACAGGTCAGAGAGTTATAGATACACTCTTTCCTATCGCAAAAGGTGGTGTGGGTACTGTTCCGGGACCTTTCGGAAGCGGAAAAACGGTCGTACAGCACCAGCTTGCAAAATGGGCGGATGCTGATATTGTTGTATATATCGGCTGCGGAGAACGCGGAAATGAGATGACTGACGTTTTAAATGAATTTCCCGAAATAAAAGACCCAAGAACAGGTAAAACTTTGATGGAAAGAACCGTTCTTATTGCCAACACATCGGATATGCCTGTTGCAGCACGTGAGGCATCAATTTACACCGGTATTACAATAGCTGAATATTTCAGAGATATGGGATACAGTGTCGTTTTGCTTGCAGACTCAACCTCACGTTGGGCAGAAGCCTTAAGAGAAATGAGCGGACGACTTGAGGAAATGCCCGGTGAAGAAGGGTATCCCGCATATCTCGGAAGCCGTCTTGCAGGGTTTTATGAAAGAGCCGGACGTGTGGTTTCAATCGGCGACGACAACAGAATTGGGGCTTTGAGTATCGTAGGTGCGGTATCACCTCAGGGCGGTGATATTTCAGAACCGGTATCTCAGGCAACTTTAAGAATTGTAAAGGTGTTCTGGAATCTTGATTCCTCCCTTGCCTACCGCCGCCACTTTCCTGCCGTAAACTGGTTAAAAAGTTATTCATTATATCTTGATATGATGGAGGATTACTACTCTCAAAAAGTCAGTCCCGACTGGATGCCTTTAAGAAACAGAATTATGGTTTTGTTGCAGGAAGAAGCGGAACTTGATGAAATTGTTAAACTTGTCGGAATGGACGCTTTAAATGCCCACGACAGACTTAAACTCGAATCCGCACGTTCTATTCGTGAAGACTATCTTCATCAGGACGCATTTCACGAGGTTGACACCTATTCTTCTCTTGACAAGCAATGCATTATGATGAGGCTCGTTCTTGATTACTATGACATGACAACAAAAGCTGTAGAAAACGGTGCAAACCTTCAAAAACTCATTGATATACCGGTAAGAGAACGTATAGGACGTATCAAATATGTTCCTGAAAACAAGGTTAAAGATGAATACGATGATATATTAAAAGAATTAGAAAATCAGGTAAACGAGGTGATAAAAAATTCAGATGAGGACTGATATTTTTTGTCAATCATATCAATTATGAAAGGAATGATTACAGATGCCTAAAGAGTATCGTACAATACAAGAAGTTGCAGGTCCTCTTATGCTTATAAAAGATGTTGAAGGAGTAACTTACAACGAACTTGGTGAAATAGAACTGGCAAGCGGTGAAAGACGACGCTGCCGTGTGCTTGAAATTAACGGTACCGACGCACTTGTACAACTTTTTGAAAACAGTGCCGGTATCAATCTTTCAAATTCAAAAGTCCGTTTTCTCGGTCATGGCATAGAACTTGGAGTTTCTGAGGATATGCTCGGACGTGTTTTTGACGGTCTTGGTCATGCAAAGGACTCAAAAGTTGAAATAATACCTGAAAAAAGAATGGATATTAACGGTGTTCCCATGAATCCTGCCGCAAGAAATTATCCTGAGGAGTTTATTCAGACAGGAGTTTCTGCAATTGATGGTCTTAACACTCTTGTAAGAGGTCAAAAACTTCCTATTTTCTCAGGTTCCGGTCTTCCCCATGCCAACCTTGCCGCACAAATAGCAAGACAGGCAAAGGTGCTCGGAACAAACGAAAAATTTGCGGTTGTCTTTGCCGCAATAGGTATTACATTTGAAGAAGCAAATTTCTTTATTACAGATTTTAAAAAGACAGGTGCTATGGAAAGAACAGTTCTTTTTATAAATCTTGCAAACGATCCGGCAATCGAACGTATTGCAACTCCGAGAATGGCTCTTACTGCCGCAGAATACCTTGCTTTTGACAAGGGTATGCACGTTCTTGTTATAATGACCGACATAACAAACTATGCAGACGCCCTGAGAGAAGTTTCTGCCGCAAGAAAAGAAGTTCCCGGAAGACGCGGATACCCCGGATATATGTACACCGACCTTGCAACTCTTTATGAACGTGCAGGAAGATTAAAAGGAAAAGACGGATCAATTACACTTATCCCAATATTAACAATGCCTGAAGACGACAAAACTCACCCTATCCCCGACCTTACAGGATATATTACAGAGGGACAGATAATTTTAAGCCGTGAATTATACAGAAAAAACATTGCTCCTCCGATTGACGTTTTACCGTCTTTGTCAAGATTAAAAGACAAGGGTATCGGAAAAGGAAAAACAAGAGAGGATCATGCAAACACCATGAACCAGTTATTTGCCGCCTATGCAAGGGGAAAGGAAGCAAAAGAACTTATGGTTATTCTCGGTGAAGCTGCACTGTCCGATGTAGATAAGTTATATGCAAAGTTTGCCGATGAATTTGAAAAGCAATATGTATCACAGGGGTATAACAACAACAGAACAATTGAGGAAACTCTGTCTATAGGCTGGAAACTTTTATCTATTCTTCCCCGTTCCGAATTAAAGCGTATCAAGGATGAGTATTTGGATCTCTACTACGGTAAGTGAGGTGACATATCTTGGCACAATTAAATGTTAATCCTACCCGTATGGAGCTTACAAGACTGAAAAAAAGTCTTTCAACCGCACTTCGGGGACACAAATTATTAAAAGACAAACGTGATGAGCTTATGCGTCAGTTTTTGGATATAGTAAGAGAAAACAAGGTATTAAGAGAAAAAGTAGAAAAACAAATTGCAGAAGCAAACCAATATTTTGCCGTCGCAGGGTCTTTGATGAAACGAGAGGTCCTATCCTCTGCTCTGCTTATGCCAAAACAGGGCGTTGATTTAAACGTCGGCACAAAAAACATAATGAGCGTAGATATTCCGACCTTTAACGTGAAAACCAAGACAAATTCTAAAAACGATATTTTCTCTTACGGATATGTTAACACAAGCGGTGATATGGACACAGCAATATCCATATTATCGGAAACTCTTGACGATATGTTAAAACTTGCCGAATACGAAAAATCGGCACAATTGCTTGCTTCGGAAATTGAGAAAACCAGAAGGCGTGTTAATGCTCTTGAGTATGTTATGATACCTAATTATGAGGACACTATCAGATACATCTCAATGAGCTTGACGAAAGCGAAAGAAGCAACACGACAAGGTTATTAAAAATAAAAGACATGATGGTAGCACAAAACATCGAAGAAAAAAAGCAGACAGAACAATATTAAAAGCAAAAGACCGGTACAGGATTGAATTATTTTGTACCGGTCTTTTTTTGGTGCGCCGAGCATGGTGTTTAACTTGACGGTGAAAGTCCGTTATGGGGGTACATATCAACCAACCATTAGTGAAGCACAAGCTATCCATCGTGAGGTGGAAGTGGAGGAAGTGTGTAGCAAAATCTTGGCTCGATGAACAA
>CASFSH010000231.1 GCA_949297205.1 uncultured Bacillota bacterium
ACGCGCATATGATAAGCGTTGGAAAAAATATTGTGATAAATATAGCTTAAATATTACTGCACATCAATTGCGGCATGGTTACGCAACAATGCTATTTGAAGCAGGCATAGACATTAAAGATGCACAGGACCTGATGGGACATTCCGACATAAATTTAACCAGGTCTATTTATACGCATATAAGAGATAAACGCAAAGTTGAAACAGCCGAAAAAATAAACAATTTTGTTTTCTAATGCAAATGGTAGTCAAATACGCTATAACTATTGTATTTATGCAGATAAAATCATGTTCAAATCCTGTCATCCCGACCAGGCAAAGTCCGGAGTCGAAGTTGATTCCGGACTTTTTAGTGTATGTTTTTTTGATATTTTCGTTAAGTGGGTGGTTATGACTTAAATTAATTCATTATAAATCCAAAGAACGGTGTAACGGTTTTTTAAATCCATAGCGTATTTTACAGCATTATTTATTTTTTCTTTTCCGTACAGATTATAAAAATCCTCCATGGAAAGATTAACGGAATTAAGATATTGTATAAGTTCTTCCGAAGACGGTACTTCTTTAAGTATATTTTGTATTTCTTTCCATTTTATCTTGTATATTTCGTATTTATCGTCCCAATGCCATCCGAGGTTTTTCTGAAGTTCAATAATGCCGTCGGCTGCGTCGGTATATATTTTTCTTATTTCCTGTTCCCATATTTTTTCGTTAAAATGCTTTTTATTGGGCAGGCAGGACATAGAAATAAGTTTTTCGCGTATTTTTTGAGATATAACGGTTGAATAAGCCACATCTGTTCCGTGAAGAAAATACGGTTCATTATTGAGTATTCCCACAACTTCAAAAAAATGTGACAGATGATGTTCACTTCCTGAAGCGGGGCGGGAATTATTCACATATGCCATGGCAATGCCGGTACCGATAAGTGATTCGGTAAGTGTTTTAACGGCGTAAGGTTCCCTGTTTAATAACGAATTTCCTATATCTTTTATTTTATTTACCATATCCGATATAATACTATATACATAATCACAGAAATATTCATTATTAATAAATGCCGAAAGCTTCCAGTCATTAAGACATGAAAATTTTCCGATAATGTCACCATAGCCTGATTTTATCATAGATATAGGAGCATTTTTCAGAATATTAATATCAGCGATAATTGCATCGGGTAAATGTGTTGTATATGTAATTTTCATATTATTGATTATAAGCGCCGCCGAATTTGATGCATATCCGTCCATTGACGGTGCGGTTGCCACAATAAAATACGGAAGATCCTTTTTAAAACTGACGTATTTGCATATGTCCTGTATTACACCGGAGCCGATGCCTATAATTAAATCGGTTTTTTCATTAAGCTGTGATGATAGCCGTTCAATTGCATTTTCGTCAGGAACAAGCATTTTTTCATCTGTAAAAACATATACCTGTTCTGTGCGGTTTAAACATTGATTTTCAATTTCTTTGCCGCATATTTCATATGTGTTTTTATCCGCTGTAATTAAAATGTGATGATAATTACTGACAAGACCGGCAATTTCATGCAGTGCATTTTCCTTTATGATTATATGTTTTATGGCACAGGAGTGATGTTTGCCGCATTTACAATCAAATTTTTTTATTGAATTTTCAAAATCCATTAATGATCCCCCTTAATACTGTCATATATTTGTTTTATATTTTCAAAAATATAATCGGGATGAATATTGTATTTTTCAATATCGTTTATAGTACCTTCTCCGCTTAATACATATATTGTACTGACACCGGCATTTAATCCGCCGGCAATATCGGTATACAGTCTGTCGCCGATAACAACGGTTTCTTCCTTTGTAAATTTTGTTTTATTAATTGCCTCGTTAATAATTTCCGGTTCGGGCTTCCCTATAAATTTCGGGTTTCTCTTTGTGGCATTAAAAAGTATCTGACTGATACTTCCGCAGTCGGGAACATATCCGTACCATACAGGACATATCGGATCGGGGTTAGTGGCAATGTAATCAACACCTTTGTTTAAAAGTATACAGGCGTCCTCAAGTTTTTTGAATGTGAGCTCTGTGTCAAAGCCCATACATAAACAGTCAATGTTGTCACATAGTGTGTCGGTGACCGGAAGACCGGCATTATGAAGTTGTTTTGTAAATGATTTTGTTCCGAATGTATATATTTTTTTATAATGTTTTTTTAAAAGAAATGAAATTGTAGCATCGGTGGAGGTGAAAAAGTCTTCGGTTTCGGCTTTTATTCCCATATTGTTTAGCTTTTTTACATAATCAGTTGCATTTTTTGAAGAATTATTTGTAATGAACATATACCGTCCGCCTATGTTTATTATATAATCGAGCAATTCTGTAACTCCGTCAAACAAATTATTATCTATGTATATGGTACCGTCCATGTCAAACAGATATAATTTTTTGCTTTTTAATGATTTGGTTGTTTTTGTCATATTTTTTACCGTACCTTCGTATACTGATTTTATAATTAAAAAAAAGATTGAGAAATAATAATATTTACATATATTGTTTTAAATTAAATTGTTTATAAATACAAAAAACAATAAAATTTATATATAAAAGCTTTACAAATTATATTAAGTATTATATAATATAATAACATAAAAATCAACAAGCAAAAAGAAATTCAACGAATATACGGACAGTAAAATAAAGTGTTTGATGAAAGGTTTTTGTGTTTTCTGTAATTAATAACCGACGGGAGTGATAATATTGGATTTTGTAAATTGGAGCCAATTGATGTACATAATCCGAATGATTGTTGCAAGTTTTTGTGGTATATGCATAGGACTTGAACGAAAAAACAGGTTAAAGGAAGCTGGTGTGAGAACGCACTGTGTTGTTGCCTGTGCATCTGCACTTATGATGATAATTTCAAAGTATTGTTTTGCGGATTTACCTATAGGAGTTGACGGAGTAAGGGGAGCGGATGAAGCAAGAATTGCCGCACAGGTTGTAAGCGGAATAGGCTTTTTGGGTGCCGGGATGATTTTTGTACATAAAAATACTATTACGGGACTTACTACTGCCGCAGGAATATGGGCAACATCGGGAGTAGGGCTTGCAATAGGTGCGGGAATGTATATTGTAGGTATTGCATCAACAATTATTATTATATTGGCACAAATTCTTTTGCATAAGAATTTTCGCTGGCTTAAAAATTCAAAGCTAAAAAAACTTGTGATTAAAAATGTTAATGTCACGGGATATCAGCAATATATTACCGATTTGTTTATAAAACACGGTATTTCTGTATATGATGTTAATATAGAGAAAAATGAAACTGACAGTAACTATACTTTTATTATTGAAGTGCCTCAGAATATAAGTGAAGAAAAGATATTGTCTTTTGTTGATTTTAAATGTAAAATAAGCGAAAATTCATAAATTAAAAATTCGATAAAATAAGATAAAATGCGGGCATTTCATTGTATTATGATTTGCTCGTGTTTTTTATAAAATAATTTTGTGAGAAAGCATTATAAATATTTACTTTTATATATATTTATGTTATACTGACACCGTAAAAAATATTTATTGATTTATTTTAAAGAATTAAAATGATTAAGTCAGTCAGACCGTAAATACGGAAAAAAGGTGTTATGAAATGAATACTCAGACATATAAATTTTTAATACTTAATCGTGATAATGATATATTAAGGAACAGCTTTAATGAACTTTCAATGAAAATTTTTGGATTGTCATTTGAAAATTGGTATCGAAAAGGTTATTGGAAAGACAGCTATATTCCTTATGTACTCACAGACAATGGAAAAGTTGTTTCAAATATATCGGTAAACGTTATTGACTGTATGCTGGAGAATGAAAACAGACGTTTTATACAATTGGGAACGGTCATGACAGAAAAATCGTACCGCAGAAAAGGACTTTGCAGCTTTATTATGAATTGCATTTTAGATGAATGGATACCAAAATGTGATGGAATATATTTATATGCAAATGACAGCGTTATTAATTTTTATCCGAAATTTGGATTTGAAAGGCATAATGAATTTCAATACGGAATGGATATAAATCAGGGTACAGCCTGTGCAAAAAAACTTGATACAGATAATTTATCACATATAAAAAAGCTTTGCAGCTGTATAAAAAACACAAACCGGTTTTCGAAAATCATATTAATTGATTATGAGAGTATTTTAATGTTTTACTGTACACAATTTATGAAAGATTGTATATATTTTGTTGATGGGTATGATGCTGTTGTTATTGCAGACTTTAACAAAGACACGATGTTATGTTATGAAGTATTCGGAGGCTATGGATATGAGCTTAGGGACATAGTAACTGCTGTGGCAAGACAGGATACCCGTCATGTTTTATTGGGATTTACGCCCAAGAAAAAAGAAGGTATGAAAATAAATGCACTGCATCAGGAGGATACAAATTTTTTTTGGCATCACAGCAAGAAATTTATATTTGAAAATAAAAATATGATGTTTCCATTACTTTCGCATGCTTGATAAAAGACGTAAAATTATATAATTGCAATTATATTGCTTAAAATTTTGTATTATGAAAGGATATTCGAAAATATGAAAAGTTACTGGATATGGAATTACGGTGATTATGAAATATATCATACTAACCTTGTAAATTCAAGACGACAGGAATACGGTGCAGATTACCCTGTATTCTGGAGAATGAGTGATATTGAAAGAAATATTAAATTTTACAGCGAAATTCAGACAGAAACAAAGGGACATATTAAACTTTGGGTTAAGGGAATAGGACATATCGTTATAGACGGAAACAGGTATAAATCAGACATGGATATACCGCTCGAACCGGGAAATCATACCATGCAAATTTGCGTATCAAATCTTAACGGTCTGCCTGCGGCCTTTATTGAAAGTGATGTTTGTGCCACCGGAGAGGGATGGTACACAATTGACAAAGAGGAAAACAAAATAAAAGCAGGATATGATGTGTTCTATGACAGTGCGGAAAAAAATCCTGAGAACTTTCCTTTTGCCTATGAAAGAAAAAAGCCTGTATCAAAAGAAAAATTGCAAAAAGGTATTTTATTTGATTTCGGAAAAGAAATGTTCGGATATCTGCTGATAACCAATGCGAAAAAGGAAGAACATATTCATGTTTCATACGGAGAATCGAGGGAGGAGGCAACGGATACAGATGAATCACTGATTTTTGAAGATGTTACGGGAGAACAAAGCTATAAACTCAGGCAGCGTGCTTTTAGATACATATTCATTTCAGGCAGTGAAAGTGCCGAGGCTGAAGCAGATTATGAATATCTGCCGCTTGAATATAAAGGAAGTTTCAGGTGCAATAACGAAACTGTAAATAAAATATGGGATTTATGCGCATATACTCTTCATCTTAATTCAAGAGAGGTGTTTTTGGACGGTATTAAGCGTGACAGGTGGCTGTGGTCGGGAGATGCATATCAGAGTTATAAATTCAGCAACTATCTGTTTTTTGACAAAGAGATAATAAAGCGTTCAATTCTCGGACTACGAGGAAGAGATCCTATAGTTGAACATATTAATACAATTACCGATTACAGTTTATATTGGATTATAAGTTTAAATGAATATTATATGAATTTTAAAGATAAGGAATTTTTGGATTTTATTTATCCAAGAGCAGTTTCTTTAATGGACTTTGTGAAAGGCCGTGAAGATGAAAACGGTTTGGTCACAAAAAAGTATAATGACTGGATTTTTATTGATTGGAGTGAACTTGATTTTACCGGTGCAGTATGTGCTGAGCAGATACTCTATATTCAGGCAAATAAATCAATGGCAAACATCTCAAAAATTATTGGAAAACCGTTCAAAAAATATGAAGAAAAAGCAGACGAGCTTATAAGAAAAGTAAATGAGCTGTATTGGGATGATGAAAAAGGGGCATTTATAGACAGTTTTGAATCGGGTAAAGGAAATGTTACAAGACACGCAAATATTTTTGCTGTTTTATATGATATTGCAACAAAAGAACAAATAGAAAGCATTGTAAAAAATGTATTGTTCAATGAAAAAATAATTAAAATAACCACACCGTATTTTGAAGGATATGAACTTGATGTTATGGGAAAACTGGGACATCTTGATTATATTGAAGATATGCTTTTATCCTATTGGAAAGGTATGCTTGATTTGGGAGCTGCAACAATTTGGGAGGAATTTGATCCTAAATTGAAAGAAACAGAACATTACAGTATGTACAACAATAAATACGGAAAATCTCTATGTCATGCCTGGGGCTCAGGACCGATATATTTGCTGGGAAAATATTATTTAGGGGTATATCCTACAAGTGCCGGTTTTGAAACTTTTGAAATTTCTCCAAATCTCGGAGGCTGGGAATTTATTGAAGGTACCGTTCCGATTAACGGCGGAGAGGTAAAGGTTTATCTGTCAAAAAACAGATTGGAAGTTACAGCATCAAGAGACGGAGGAACTTTAATTTTTAAAGATAATAAATATACGCTGAAACCGGGAGAAAAGCTTGTTATTGCACAATAATTTCAATTTAATGTGAAAAACATTTTTGAAGTAATGTTATATATAATTCTGTTTGCTCAAATCTCAACAGAATAAATAATATAATTAAATTAATTTTATTTATTTTGTGCATTGAACAAAATGTAAAATTATGATATTCTAATATTCAAATAAGATATTCACACAAAGTGTCGGCTGTACCGTATGGGTACAGTTGGTGAAAAGGGAATTGGGTGAGAATCCCATGCGTTTAACAGTCACTGTATACACTGAAGAATTTATGCTTGTTGATGAAAATCGGCCATTAGGAAACTGAGAAGGTAAAGCATAAAATCGTTAAGAAAAGTTCTTTATATGGTGTGAGCCAGAAGACCTGCTTTGATGTTGTTTTGTAAATTTGAATCTTTTGATACAGGTTCGCACATATGAAAAATTTACAATACAACAGTTTTAACATATTCAAAATATAATTTATTTATATGTTAAATTGTGAAGTACACAGAAAAATGCTGCTGTGGTAATTTAGTATTACCACAGCTTTTTAATTATTTTGAAAGGATGATATAAATGAAAAAGAAAATTTCCATACTACTTGTTTTGGTGATGGCATTTGTTGCGGCTGTGCCTGTTTTTGCAGATGAGCAGGATGTTTTACAGACTACCGCAAAATATATTTATGAAAATACACCTGACCCGGTAATTTCTTCTATAGGCGGCGAATGGTCAATAATAGGGCTTGCACGAAGCGGATATAATGTAGACGGTGAATATTATGACAAATACTATGAAAATGTAAAAAAATTTCTCAGAGAAAACGAAGGAGTGCTTCATGACAGAAAATATACGGAATATTCAAGAGTTGTAATAGCGTTATCCGCAATGGGAAAAGATCCCACCGACGTTGAAGGATATAATCTTTTGGAACCTTTGGGAGATTATGAAAAAACAGTATGGCAGGGAATAAACGGACCCATATGGGCACTTATAGCTTTGGATTGTGCAGATTATGAAATGCCGGAAAATTCACAGGCAAACATACAGGCAACACGGGATATGTACATAGAAAAAATTTTATTGTCACAAAATGATGACGGCGGATGGTCTCTTGCAGAAGGAAGTATATCTGAGGCAGATATTACTGCAATGGCTCTTACCGCACTTTCCGAATATATTGACAGAGAAGAAGTTTCCAATGCAATTAATAAAGGTCTTTCATACCTTTCCGAAACGCAAAAGGATGACGGCGGATATTCCAGTATGGAGAGTAATAATGCCGAAAGCTGTGCACAGGTTATTATCGCACTGTGTGAACTGGGTATTTCTGTTGAGGATGAGGGATTTATTAAAAACGGAAACACGCTTGAAGATAATTTAATGTCTTTTTATCTTGGAAACGGAGAATTCAGACATATGACAGAAGGTGATGACTCTAACAGAATGGCAACCGAACAGGCACTTTGTGCTTTGGCGGCAATTGAGAGAAATGATAATAATAAAACATCATTTTATGATATGAGTGATGTGGAAAAGAATATTTCGGAAGATGCCAAAGATGATGCACCGGGACTGTCTTTAAAAAATGACGCAGTAAAGGTACAGCCTGTTGTCAATCCGGGAAAGACTTTTACCGATATACAGACAAACAGCGAAAAAGATAAAATTGAAGCACTTGCAGAAAGAGGTATAATTAACGGCAAAGATGAAAATTATTTTGAGCCTGACAGCTCAATGACAAGAGCGGAATTTACCACTATTGTTGTAAAAAGTCTGGGACTTGATACTGTAAGCAACAAAATTTTTGATGATGTATCAGAAAATGATTGGTATTTTGATTTTGTATCCACCGCATATGAATATAAAATAGTAAACGGTATCAGTGAAAAGGAATTTAATCCCGGCGGAACAATTACAAGAGAAGAAGCTGCTGTAATGGTACAAAGAGCGGCAAATTTATGCGGAATAATAAAAGAATATGATGATTTTGCAATAAGAAACATACTTGCAGCATTTGTTGACTATGTGGAAATAAGTGATTGGGCAAGAGAAGCATATGCTTTTTGCTTTGATAACAATATTTTATCAGATGAAGATATTGAAATTTTACCTAAAATACCTGTAAAAAGATACGAAATTGCAGCTATGATTTACAATATGCTGTATTCTGCGGAACTTATACAGTAACGTATCGTTATTATATGTGATATAAACAGATAAAATGTTGTGAGTTCGTGTCGGCATATGGCTGCGGAATGGAGTGTAACGTGAAAAATAAGCTTTGCATCTCACCTTTTTTCGTGACTCGGAGTATACACATACGCCGTCGTCACTCAAAACGGCAATCTGCTTGCTTCTTTTACACGTTAGGATTTGTGCCGCCGCATTGGCGGCGGAATGG
>CASFSH010000232.1 GCA_949297205.1 uncultured Bacillota bacterium
TGCCTGTTGATCCGGATACATATGGAAAAGAAACTCCGGAAGAAGTATTTGTTGAATTTATCCAAGCGGGATGTGATGCTGATGCGGAAAGACTTATGCACACTTTGCCTCCGGACATGCTGGACAATATTTTGGCGGTCCCTGTTGGATATGAAGATTATCAGAGAGTATTGGAATGTTTTGAAAATTATGAATCAGATATGTGGGGCCTATTGTCAGGTGAGTGGGAAAACTGGGAATGCAGAATTGAACAAATAGAAACATATGGAGCGGAAGAAATAAAAAAACTGAATGCTGACTGGAAAGAACAGTTTAGTTATTCGCTAAATGGAGCGTATCACCCAGAAATAACAGAGGCAAAGAGAATCGACTACTGCATGCGGCTTGAAGATGGACATGAAGAGTTTGGCGCTGTTCAAGTATATAAAATTGATGGAAGATGGTACATAAATATATATAGCTGCTGATGATAAATTTTGAAGTAAATATGGACAGTTTAGTTTAAAATGCTGTGATAATTCCAATCGTAATGATATTCAGGATCTCAGTAAGTACGCTGCCCGGGTTGGCGTTCGTATTATTTGTAGAGCCATAGTAATATCACCTGATGATTTTTAGATGAAAGAGGTTATAGGATTTTACATTATATGCGGGGGATAGAAGAATGAAAAAAATAAGCGTTATATTATGTTTAATTGTTATGGGACTTGCAGGCTGTACTAATAATGGAATATATAGTGAGGCAGAGACAGAGTCGGGGCATAATGTATCGGAAGACTATTCAGAAGATGAGCCTGTTCAAAAGCTGACATTAACAGATGCATATGTACGAAGTGAATACACGGATGGTTATTTGTGGATGGATTTATTATCAGAAGAATATTCATCAATGGATGGAATAGTCAATAAAGAAGGTGAAGTAATTGCGGCAATTCCTGGTACAGGTTATGAGGGAAAAGTATACAAGGGACATTCAGAATTTGAAGATGGTTATGCGTTCATCTTTTTTGATACAGAGGTTCATGTATTAGATACGAACGGGGATATTATCAGTACACAGAAAATCGGAGAAGATAATCAGCTTGCTTCTTACGGAGCTGGATATATAGTTATAGAAAATCATATTCATGATTTTGATTATAATTCATATGAATATGTTTTCTACAATCCTGAAGGCGAGGAAATTACAAAATATGTTCCTGATGATGGAGAATCTCAGGAGATCACCTACATGGGCGGCGGTGTTTTCAGCTTTAACACGGTAACAGAAGACGGTAACAAAACAAATGACATTTATTTTTCAAAAACAAATAAATGGCTGCAAAAAAGAATCGGTTATGCCAGAAATGATATTCCAGTAACGTTTGGTAAATCAGACAAGAGAGTTATTGATTGTTATCAGGAGGATGAAGGAGGAGTACTGATTGTAATAGATAAAAACGGGGATGTAGCTGAGTACAGATTATCAATCAAACCAGAGCACGCAGAAACCATTATTGCATATTCGCTGATTTCTGATAATTATTGTCTGGTAATTGATGGTGATTCTATTTTTAAAGGTGAATCTATATCCGTTCTTGATTTAAATACAGGTGATCAAACTAAAATGAGTGATACATACTTTGATAAAATTAAGAACGCAAAGATGGATTGGTATTCGGAATATGAAATATATTTTGATAATGACGTGTTTTCTATTCCATTATTGGGTGATGATGGTGAATTCTATATTGGTTTATTCGATGTTAATTGTAATCTGGTTTCCGATCCGGTCAGAATTGACAGCTACGAAGATTATTCTTTTTCAGACGGGCGGCTGGTTGTCCGACAAAGAGATGCCGATGTTGTTGAAGTATATTCAGCTGATGGTCAGGAACTTTATACAGTTAACGATAAACATGGAGGTTATAATCTTAACCAGGATATAAAGCAAGAATATTCAGATGGTGTATTTATAGATATAACAAGTGAATTGAGAGATATCAGAGTATATGATTTAGACGGTAATAGTCTTTATACTTCACTGAATACAGCGAATACAAAGATATTACTGTGCGAGTAATACTGGAGTAAAAATTGACAAAAGTGAAAAATGGATGGGTGTGCAGGTGCGGGGTGTATCATAGAATTTTGGAAAAACAATGGTTTGCGATTGTAACCACAGATTTAAATGTTGTAAGAATGGAGTCTAGTATATAGCATATTGATATTATGTTACCGGGCATTATAGAAAAGTAGGTTTGAAATATTAATTTTGATTATTCTGCCAAATCATATGATGTTGAAGTTATCGATAAAGATGAACTATAGACTGTCGTTAAAAAATGAATCAGGAGCGGGAAGTGTATTCCGAAAATAGGCATTCTGCACTCCAAAATATACAAAAAAACCAACTACCCTCTATAGACTTTTGTCATTTTTGGCGATATAATGAAAATACATGTGAATAAAACTATTTTTTTCAATGTAATTTTTAAGGAGGAACAAAAAATGGCAAGAAAAATGAAGACCATGGACGGTAACCAGGCCGCT
>CASFSH010000233.1 GCA_949297205.1 uncultured Bacillota bacterium
TATTAACTGAAATTGATGCAAGACATACAAAGATAGAGTATGAATTAAGTGATGATTTTGTTAACGGATACCATAAAATATTTGTTGAAACGGTTCTTTCCAACGGATACTCTTCGGTTAATTCTTTTAGTATACAAAATACATCATGTGAAAATGTATTTGCTGATACACAGGGCCATTGGGCAAAGGATATAATATCCTATATGAATATATCTGGAATTGTAAACGGCTCTTATGATGGCGATCAATTGGTATTTAAACCTCAGGATAATGTGACTCGTGCGGAATTTGCTGTTATGACAGCTAATTTTATGGGACTTAACCCTGATGATTATGCAGATGTTTCTCTTGATGCGTTTGATGATGCAGAATCTGTTGCCGATTGGGCAAAAAATTATGTTAAGGCAGTTTATGCCAATAATATAATAAGCGGAAAAAGCGAAGGAAATTTCCTATACTTTGCGCCGTCAGCATATATTACAAGAGCAGAAGCTGTTACAATATTATCACGTATCCTTCCCGCAAAAATCAAAGCTGCAAATATAACTTATGCAGATAATGCAGATATTCCTTCATGGTCATATCATGCATTTAAAGTACTGTCATCTGCAGGATTAATAAATGGATATGATGATAATACAATAAGACCTCAAAACAATGTAACAAGGGCAGAAGCAATTACAATGTTATATAATATATATTAAACAGGAGGAATTATAATTGGATTTTAAATTAGTGTCCGATTACAAACCCCGCGGTGATCAGCCCCAGGCAATTGAAAAACTGGTTGAAGGTATTAATAAAGGGCTGAGGGCACAGACCCTTTTGGGTGTTACAGGTTCGGGAAAAACATTTACTATGGCTAATGTTATTGAAAAGATAAATAAACCCACAATAGTTTTAGCACATAACAAAACACTTGCGGCACAGCTGTTTGCTGAATTTAAGGAATTTTTTCCTGAAAATGCAGTAGAATTTTTTGTGTCTTACTATGACTATTATCAACCTGAGGCGTATATACCTTCTACAGACACATATATAGAAAAGGATTCATCTGTAAATGATGAAATAGATAAACTGAGACATTCGGCAACTTTTGCTTTGTTTGAAAGAAAAGATGTATTGATAGTATCCAGCGTATCATGTATTTACGGTCTTGGTGATCCTGAGGATTATGAAAATCTTATGATTTCCCTGAGAGTTGGTATGCAGAAGGACAGAGATGAATTACTGAGAAGGCTTGTGGATATTCAGTATGAAAGAAATGATGTTAATTTTATCAGAAACAAATTCCGTGTAAGAGGGGATGTAATAGAAATATTCCCGGCCAATAACGGAGAAAATGCAATAAGGGTTGAATTTTTCGGTGATGAAATTGAAAAAATATCAGAGGTTAATGTAGTTACCGGAAAGGTTATAGGTTACAGCAACCATGCAGTAATAACTCCTGCAAGCCATTATGTTACCACAGGTGATAAAATGCAGATGGCAATTCTTGAAATAGAAAAAGAGTTAGAGGAAAGAATTAAATTTTTTAAAGATAACGATATGCTTATTGAAGCACAAAGAATAGAACAAAGAACAAGATATGACATTGAAATGCTTAAAGAGATAGGATTTTGTCAGGGAATAGAAAATTATTCAAGAATAATAAGCGGAAGAACTCCGGGAAGTGCACCGTACACACTTCTTGATTATTTCCCGGAAGACTACCTGATGATTATTGATGAATCTCATGTAACAACATCTCAGGTAAGAGGTATGTATAACGGAGACAGAGCAAGAAAAGATTCACTTATAAACTACGGTTTCAGACTGCCTTGTGCATATGATAACCGTCCTTTGAAATTTGAAGAGTTTGAAAAAAAACTGCACCAAGTGATATTTACAAGTGCAACTCCCGGACAATATGAAAATGAACATTCTCTTGCAGTGGTGGAACAGCTTATAAGACCTACAGGTCTTCTTGATCCGCTGATAGAGGTAAGACCTATTGAAAATCAGATAGATGATCTTATAGGTGAGATAAATAAGCGTGTTGAGAATAAAACACGAGTTCTCGTGACAACCCTTACAAAAAAGATGGCAGAGGATCTTACAGATTATCTCACAGGAGTAGGTATTAAGGTAAGATATATGCATTCGGAAATCAAAACTATAGAAAGAACCGAAATAATAAGAGATCTGAGATTGGGTGTATTTGACGTACTTGTAGGAATAAATCTGTTAAGAGAAGGACTTGATCTTCCGGAGGTTTCACTGGTAGCCATTCTTGATGCCGATAAGGAAGGTTTTTTAAGAAGCGAATCGTCTCTTATACAGACGATTGGGCGTGCTGCAAGAAATTCCGAAGGAATGGTAATAATGTATGCAAATACAGTTACCGGATCCATGCAGCGTGCCATTGACGAAACGGTCAGAAGAAGAAAATTACAGGAACAATTTAACAAAGAGCACAATATTGTACCGAAAACTATTATAAAAGACGTAAGAAAGGCAATAGAATATCTTGAACATGTTGACGATGAAGAAATAGAAACGGCGTCATATGACGAATTGGATATTATGATTGAAAATTTGACAGATGAAATGTTTGCTGCAGCTGAAAATCTTGATTTTGAGAAAGCGGCGGAACTTCGTGATCAGATTGCATTTTTAAAAGAAAAACAGATAGAGGAAAAAGGATAATACTATGAATAAATATATTAAAATAAGAGGAGCCAAGGTTCACAATCTTAAAAATATATCGGTGGATATTCCAAGGGAAAAACTTGTTGTTTTAACAGGACTTTCAGGATCGGGAAAATCATCTCTTGCATTTGATACTATATATGCTGAGGGGCAGAGAAGATATGTAGAATCTTTGTCATCTTATGCAAGGCAGTTTTTGGGACAGATGGAAAAACCGGCTGTAGATCTTATAGAGGGATTGTCTCCTGCAATAAGCATTGATCAGAAAACTACCTCCAAAAATCCTCGTTCGACAGTGGGAACCGTAACAGAAATATATGATTACCTGAGATTGCTGTATGCAAGAATAGGTATACCCCATTGCCCTAAATGCGGCAGAGTGGTTGCACGACAAACTGTTGATCAGATTGTTGATACTGTATGTGCTTATGATGAAGGTACGAAAATACAGATACTTGCACCGGTTATCAGAGGAAAAAAAGGAGAGCATAAAAAAGTATTTGAAAAGGCAAAAAAAAGCGGCTATGTTCGTGTTAAGGCTGACGGAATACAGTATGATTTATCAGAGGAAATAGAACTTGAAAAAAATAAAAAGCATAATATTGAAATTGTTGTAGACCGATTGATTGTAAAACCTGAATTATCAAAACAGCGTCTTGCGGATTCTGTGGAAACAGCCCTTGAATTGACCGGTGACATTGTGATGGTTGAAAAAATAGGGGGAGATATTCAAACTTTTTCACAGAATTATGCATGTCCTGATTGTATGATAAGTCTTAGAGAATTGTCTCCGAGAATGTTCTCTTTTAATAATCCATATGGTGCGTGTCCGGAATGTGACGGACTGGGTGAGTTGTCAAAGGTAGATCCTAATTTAATAATTTATGATGAGAATTTGAGCCTTATTGAGGGTGCAATATATGCAACAGGTTGGGCTGCACCTGAAATAGAGGACAGTATGGCGCATATGTATTATACAGGTCTTGCAAAGCATTATGGATTTGATATAAATACTCCATATAAAGATCTGCCGGAGAATATAAAAAATGTTATCCTGTTCGGGTCAAACGGAGAAAAAATAAAATTTGAATATAAAAGAAATTACGGCAACGGAACATATCTTGCCGAATTTGAGGGAGTTGTTACAAATCTTGAAAGAAGATACCATTCAACTTCTTCCGATTATGCAAAATTTGATATTGAAAAATATATAAATACTGTAAGATGTAATAGATGTAATGGTTCAAGACTCAATGATGAGGTAATGGCAGTTACTGTAAATGATATGAATATATATGATTTTTGCTGTATGTCGGTGCGTGATGAAATGGATTTTATTGAAAATCTTAAATTGACAGAACGTGAGCTTATGATTGCTAATCAAGTTTTAAAAGAGATAAAATCAAGGCTTAAATTTTTGCTTGATGTCGGTTTGGACTATTTGTCTTTATCAAGATCAGCCGGAACACTGTCAGGAGGAGAGGCACAGCGTATAAGACTTGCAACGCAGATTGGTTCAGGGCTTACCGGAGTTTTATATATACTTGATGAGCCGAGTATTGGTCTTCATCAGCGGGATAATGACCGATTAATAGGAACATTAAAACATCTCAGAGATCTTGGAAATACTGTTATTGTTGTAGAACATGATGAAGATACAATGATGAATGCAGATTATATTATAGATATAGGTCCTGCTGCCGGAATACACGGAGGAGAAGTGGTAGGGCAGGGAACAGCAAAAGATTTGATGAAATGTAAAACAAGTATTACAGGTCAGTATCTGAGTGGTAAAAAGTTTATTCCCGTACCAAAATTAAGACGAGATCCTACAGGATGGATAAGTGTTATCGGTGCAAAAGAAAATAATCTGAAAGATATTGATGTTAATTTT
>CASFSH010000234.1 GCA_949297205.1 uncultured Bacillota bacterium
ATTTTGCCCCCAAAATATTTATTTCAGCAGACTTTATCAATGCGAACTATGTAAAATCTTCGATTTTACATGAAAAATTTTGACAATAGTCATAATTTTTTTAAATGCGATTGAAAATCGCATTTATTCAGTGAGCATTAAATATGACCATTTATTTTGCCGAGGTAACCTTCCAATATCATACAGGCAGAAACGGTATCAATAACATTTTTTCTGTTTTTACCTCGTGTGTTTGTCGTATTTAATACCCGATGGGCACTTACCGTTGTGAGTCTTTCGTCCCAATACACCACTTCTCCAGAATAGATGTTTTTTAGACCGTCAACAAATTTATATGTTTCTTCTGCCCGAAAACCGAGAGTACCGTCCATATTTTTCGGAAGACCTACAACTATTTTTTCGGGAGAATATTCTTTAATTACACTGTCTATTTCTTCAAGCAACTTTTTTGCACTTTTGTTGGGAACTGTTTTAATACCCTGTGCCGTCCATCCCATGGGATCGCTGATTGCCAGCCCCACACGGCTGTCACCGTAATCTATTGACATAATTCTCATATTATTTCGTCCTTTTTGTTATATAAATATTTATTGTATTTATTATACTATACACTTTGACATTTATCAAGTATTTTAAATTCTTATTTATGTATAATTTTTTTTGTAATAAATACTTGTAAAAAGTAAAATAATGTTATATAATATAGGAATGAAAAAAATTGATCAAAGATATGGGTCATAAGAAAGGAAATAAAAAAAGATGAGTACATTTATTGAGAGAATCAAGGAAAGAGCAAAAGCCGATAAAAAGAAAATCATTTTGCCCGAATCTATGGACAGAAGAACATTTGAAGCAGCGGAAAAAATCCTGAAGGAAGATATTGCGGATCTTATTATTATCGGAACACCCGCAGAAATAGAAGAAAACAGCAAAGGGTTGGACATTTCCAAAGCAGAGATAATTGATCCTTATACATATGAAAAAACAGAAGAATATATAAATCTTTTTGTTGAATTGAGAAAATCCAAGGGACTTACATATGAGGAAGCAAAGAAGACTGCATTGAGTGACTATATGTATTATGCCTGCCTTATGGTTAAAGCGGGAGATGCAGACGGCGTTGTGTCAGGTGCCTGTCACTCAACTGCAAATACATTAAGACCGAGTTTGCAGATTATAAAAACAAAGCCGGGAGTGAAATTGGTTTCTGCATTTTTCCTTATGGTTGTTCCTAACTGTGAATACGGTGCAGACGGTACATTTATTTTTGCCGACAGCGGACTTGAACAGAATCCGGATCCTGAAAAGCTTGCTGCAATTGCGGCTTGTTCTGCAGATACTTTTGAATTGCTCGTTGAAAAGAAAGCTGTTGTTGCAATGCTGTCACATTCTACAAAGGGCAGTGCAAAGCACGCTGATGTTGATAAGGTTGTTGAAGCAACAGCAATATGTAAGGCAAACAATCCTGATTTATTGGTAGACGGTGAATTACAGCTTGATGCTGCAATAGTTCCTGAAGTGGCTGCATCAAAAGCACCGGGATCACCTGTTGCCGGAAAAGCAAATGTATTGGTATTCCCTGATCTTGATGCAGGAAATATCGGATATAAACTTGTACAAAGACTGGCAAAAGCCGAAGCTTACGGACCTGTTACTCAAGGTATAGCAATGCCGATAAATGACTTGTCAAGAGGATGTAATTCCGATGATATAGTGGGAGTGGTTGCAATAACCTGCGTACAGGCACAAGGCAAATAAAAACAGAAAATAAATATATACATATATGTATTTTTGTATTAGACGATGTAAAGTATTTTTTATAAAACGGTTGATGATTTGAATAAATTACTTGTTTTACTGTCTGTACATTTTTGATTAATGTATAATTCATGACAGCTAAGGGTAATCTGAACTGTTTTATTTCAAACGTGGTTTTGTGAAAGGAGTTAATGATTAATTTATGAAGGTTTTAGTTATTAATGCCGGAAGTTCATCGCTTAAATATCAGTTGATTGATATGGACAGCATGGAGGTTATGGCAAAAGGATTATGTGAGAGAATAGGAATTGAAGGATCAAAGCTGACTCATAAAAATACTGCAAAAAAATCCGAAACGGTTTTTGAAAAACCAATGAAGGATCATTCGGATGCGATTTCAATGGTTATTGACGCATTGGTTTCTAATGAATGCGGTGTAATCAGCAATATGAGTGAAATCGGTGCGGTTGGACACAGAGTGGTACATGGAAGTGAAATTTTTGCTGATTCGTGTGTAATTAATGAAGATGTTAAAAAAGCACTTGAATTATGCAGCCCTTTAGCTCCTTTACATAACCCTGCAAACATTATAGGTATAGAAGCATGTGAAAATATTATGCCAAACGTACCGCAGGTAGCTGTTTTTGATACAGCTTTTCATCAGACAATGCCTAAAAAGGCATATATGTATGCTTTACCATATGAGTTATATGAAAAACATAAAATAAGAAAGTTCGGTTTTCACGGAACAAGTCACAGATTTGTTTCTCAGGAAGCAGCAAAAATGTTAAATAAACCTATAGAGGAACTGAAAATAATAACATGCCATTTAGGTAACGGATCTTCAGTATCTGCTGTAGACCACGGAAAATGTGTTGATACATCAATGGGATTTACTCCGCTTGACGGCGTTATCATGGGAACAAGAACCGGTTCAATGGATCCGGCTGTTGTAACATATATCATGGATAAAGAGAATATGTCTGCAAAAGAGGTAGACTTACTTATGAATAAAAAGTCTGGTGTGTTTGGTGTGTCGGGTGTTTCAAGTGACTTCAGAGATCTTACAAAGGCAAGCGAAGAAGGAAATGAAAGAGCAACACTTGCATTGGATATGTTTACATACAGCGTTAAAAAACTTATAGGCGCATATGCTGCTGCAATGGGCGGCGTAGATGCAGTTGTGTTTACTGCCGGTGTAGGAGAAAATGACGCTGCGGCAAGAAAGTCCATAGTAGAAGGCCTTGAATTTATGGGTATTAAAATAGATGATGAAGCTAACAAACAAAGAGGAAAGGCAATAGATATTTCTGCTGCCGGTTCAACAGTAAAAACACTTGTTATACCGACAAATGAAGAATTGATGATTGCAATGGACACAAAGAGATTGGTTAATAAAGAAAATTAATTATTGAACCCGTATCATTTAAACAAACAATTATTATGTTTGGAAATGATGCGGGTTTTATTTTGATAAATTTAGAAAAAGATTATAACGAATAAGTATATTCAAATAATATTTTTAAGGAGCAATAATCCTAATAATTTTTTTATTCTTATTTTTACATATCCTTTTTTATTTGAGTTGCAATTGGAGAGATAGTGTGTTATAATATTCAGTAAAGTATAAAAATTTCCGGGAGGTTATAAAATGCCTATAAAAATTACTGACAAGCTGCCGGCAACAAAGCAATTAAGAGATGAAAATATATTTGTAATGAGCGAAACAAAAGCAATGCATCAGGATATCAGACCATTAAAAATTGCTATAGTAAATCTTATGCCAACAAAAATAACAACAGAAACGCAGCTTTTAAGACTTTTGTCAAATACACCGCTGCAGGTGGAACCGGATCTTATTACAATGCGTTCTCATGAATCAAAAAATACTCCGTTGGAACATTTAAAGTCTTTTTATAAAACTTTTGATGAAATAAAAAAATCAAAATATGATGGTATGATAATAACGGGAGCACCTGTGGAAAAGCATGAATTTGAAGAGGTTGATTATTGGGATGAGCTGAAAGAGATTATGGAATGGTCAACGACTCATGTTACTTCAACACTGCATATATGCTGGGCGGCGCAGGCAGGGTTGTATTATCATTATGGAGTACCCAAATACTCCCTTGATGAAAAATGTTCAGGTGTGTTTTTACATAAGGTAAACAGAAAAACGTCAAAACTTGTCAGAGGCTTTGATGATACCTTTTATGCCCCTCATTCAAGATATACCGAAGTACGTGCAGAGGATATAAAAAAAGTAAAGGAGCTTGAAATACTTGCATATTCAAACGAAGCAGGGGTTTATCTTATCATGACAAAAAAAGGCAGAAGAATTTTTGTTACCGGACATTCTGAATATGATGCAATGACACTTGCCGATGAATACAAAAGAGACATTGAAAAGGGAATTAATCCGAAAGTCCCGAAACATTATTTCCCAAATGACGATCCGAAAAAAAATCCAATTGTCACATGGAAAAGTCATGCAAATTTGTTGTTTTCAAATTGGCTTAATTATTTTGTATATCAGATAACACCGTATGACATTGACAGTATTAAATAATAAATTTACCGTCCCCAAAAAAGGAGACGGTTTTATTTTATATAAAAACATACCGTATTAAAAAATTCAAATTTCAAAATCATTTGCCTTTGGAAGACTCCAGCGGCATTTGGCGGCGCACAGTCTTATTGCGGTAATTATGGCAAAACCTGAAAGCATACTTATTTCTTCACCTGAAATTTGATATAAAACGGCACAAACAACAGCACCGGCAATTGCAGCACAGGCGTATACGTGTTTTACAAATATATACGGTTTCTGACCTGCAAAAATATCACGCAAAACCCCTCCGCCTACACCTGTTATTACCGCTACAAATACGATTAAAAAAAGATTTTCGCCAAATCCTGCATCAAATGCAATCTTTATTCCACAGACCGTAAAAATGCCAAGACCTATTGAATCGGTAAGAAGCATTATAATTTCATAAATTTTTTGCTTGAGGAAAATAATTTTTTTGCAGCAAGAAAGAATATTATAAGGGAAGTCAGTGTTGCGATTATTAAATATAAAGGATTTACAAGAGCGGCAGGAGGAGTAAGACCTAAAAGTATATCCCTTGTAATACCTCCTCCGCACGAGGCGCTGAGCCCCAAAATACACGTTCCGAATATATCCATGTTCTTTTTAATGGCAAGCACAGTACCGGATACCGCAAAAGAAACAGTATCGATTATTTCAAGACACATAATAAAATAGTTCATCAAATCCTCCGATCTGTAATAATATGGAACGTATTAATTATTACATTTTTTCTTATTTATGATTATTATATTAACTTTAATAAAAAGTGTCAATAAGATATGTAAATTATTTTAACAAAAGATGAATAACCTCGGGCTATACTTGACAAAAAGTGTTAATTGTAATATAATATTAATAAATATACGGGGAAAGTACCTAAACGTCAGAAAATATTATTTTGGATTTTATACGGATTTTGAAACGGATTAGTTGGTTTCAAAAAATAAAAAGGAAAGCGTGATGTATATGATGACTGCCGTAAAAGATACTTTTGTTATAGAAGAATATACGCTTTTTTCACAATACAGACAAACGCATGACAATGAACTGAGAAACCAGCTTATAGAAAAATATCTGTATATTGCACGTATATTGTCAAAAAAATTTGTAAACCGCGGAATTGAGTATGAAGATATTTACCAGGTTGCATCTATGGGAATTATGTATGCGGTTGACCGTTTTGATCCCGACAAGGGCGTACGTTTTGCAACATATGCAACGCCTACTGTTATGGGAGAAATACGTAAATATTTCAGGGACAAGGGAAGCTTTATCAGAGTCCCAAGAGCTTTGTATGAGATATTCTACAAGGCAGAAAAAATAAAAAGACATTCCGATTCCAAAGAAAGTGGAATAAGAGAAATTTCACGTGTGTTAAACATTCCCGTTTCCGATTTGGAAAGGGCATACAAGGCGGGGGATCTTGCATTTATAGAATCTCTTGAATATGAAGCATATGCAGACGGGAAATTAAGTCTTTCAAATGTTTTGGGTGTTGAGGATAATAATTTTATGATGATTGAAGACATGGATTTTATCGAATCATCATTAAAGACTCTTAATGAAAAAGAAAGAAAATTTATAAAATTAAGATATTATGAAGAAAAAACTCAGGCTGAAATTGCAAATATTCTAAATATTTCGCAGATGCAGGTTTCGAGAATGGAAAACAGCGTTTTAAAAAGACTTCGTGATTTGTATTTTCATGAATGATATAAAAGGCGGCAAAGAAAGGGAAGGATTAAAAGAAAATGAACAATGAAAACAGATGCGAACATTGCAGATTCAATGTGAATATTCTTGAAATGCTCAAAAATCAGCTGCCCGATGCTCAAACAATAAATAAGCTGTCGGATGTTTTCAAGGTTTTCGGAGATGCTACACGTTTAAAAATTTTGTGGGTTTTGTTTGACAGCGAAAAGTGTGTTTATGATATATCAGAAGCCCTTGATATGAGCCAATCAGCAATAAGCCATCAGTTAAGGGTTTTAAAGCAGGCGAGACTTGTAAGGTCAAGAAGAGAGGGAAAAAATACTTTTTATTCTCTTGACGATGAACACGTTGAAAGAATAATAGAACAGGTATTAATCCATATAAAAGAGTGAATATTATAGGACATTTTAAAGCATATCTAATAGAATATTAATGTATATTTCTTTTATATTTAATAAAATTTAAAAAATATTAAAAATTACTTGACAAATTCTGTTTTACGTGGTATTATATTTAAGTATTTTAAATACGCCGATGTGATGGAATTGGCAGACGTGCGAGACTCAAAATCTCGTGGTAGCAATACCGTGTCGGTTCGACCCCGACCATCGGCACCATTTTTCAGCAAGCTTTTTGGCTTGCTGTTTTTGTATATAAAAATATTTGATTTCATGCGGATTGTTTATATTGGTGCAACTGTAATAATTATACTAATTTACATATAATTATAAAGCAGAGTGCAGTGTATTTCATATTTTATACAATAGTGATAAAAAAGAAAATAAAGCGGTGATATATATTGACAAACAGAGGAAAAAATGAGATAATATATTATTATTAAAATAAAATGGATTGGGATTTCTTATATGAAAGAAGGGTGTAACGTGAAAAATAAGCTTTGCATCTCACCTTTTTTCGTGACTCGGAGTATACACATACGCCGTCGTCACTCAAAACGGCAATCTGCTTGCTTCTTTTACACGTTAGGATTTGTGCCGCCGCATTGGCGGCGGAATGG
>CASFSH010000235.1 GCA_949297205.1 uncultured Bacillota bacterium
AACAAAAAGCACAGAAAATCGGCGAAGAGTATCAGAAATTGCGTTCCATGACAGGAATAATAATGTTTTTGCAGCGTTTTAATATTTCTACAAAAATTGCTGCGAATGTGCATCGTATACTGGGAGTAAACGCTGTTGAAAAAATAAAAGAAAATCCGTATATTCTTGCCAATGAAATTGACGGCGTAACCTTTAAAACAGCTGATACTATAGCTTTTGCAATGGGAATACCGAAAAATGCACCGGAAAGAATACGGGCGTATGCAAAATATATTTTATTGACCGCCGCCTATGGAAACGGTCATACCTTTCTGCCGAAAAATATTTTAAAAGAACATATAATATATAATTTAGCTGTAACCGAAGATGAGGCAGAAAGCGCTATATCATCTTTGTCGTCGGGAAAGAATTTATTTGTTGACACCATAGACGGTACCGAAGTTTGCTATTTAATGAGTTTGCTGTCTGCGGAAATATATGTTGCAAGAAGAATTTGTTCTATATCCCAGGCGGATCAAAAATACACAATGACGGCTGAAGATGCTGAAAAAGCAATTAACGAAATTGCTGCGGCAGAGGGTATAATACTTGTACAGGAGCAAAAAGATGCGGTAATGGCGTCTGTACTTAACGGATGTGTTATAATAACCGGAGGCCCGGGAACAGGTAAAACAACAACAATAAATACCATTATAAGGCTTATGCAGAGTATGAAATTGAAAGTTGCTCTTGCAGCCCCCACGGGACGTGCCGCAAAGCGTATGAGTGAGGTTACGGGAATAGAAGCCAAAACAATACACCGTATGCTTGGAGTGGTCAGAAATGACAGTGAAATAAATGTTACATTTTCAAAAAATGAAGAAAATCCTCTGACAGCCGATGTAATAATTGTAGATGAAATGAGTATGATTGATATAAACCTTATGAATTCATTGCTCAGAGCTGTAAAACCGGGGGCAAAATTTATAATGGTGGGGGACTGTGATCAGCTTCCTTCTGTAGGACCGGGAAATGTATTAAGGGATCTTATGAATTCGGAAGCAATTCCTGTCATAAAGCTTCAGCATATATTCAGACAGGCACAGGAAAGCCTGATAGTAGTAAATGCCCATAGAATAAACAATGGGGAATTACCTGTTTTCAAAAGCGAAAATCCTGATTTTTTCTTTATAAGAAGACAGGATGCAAATGTTGCGGCATATACGATAGCAGATTTATACAAAAACAGATTGCCGGCAAAGTACGGCATGGATCCCATTAATTCAATACAGATACTTTCCCCGTCGAGAAAAAACATTTTAGGCGTTGTGTCGCTGAATTCGATTATACAGGCAGAGGTTAATCCTCCCGATTATATGAAAAGTGAATATGCCCATGGAAAGGTGATTTTCAGAACAGGTGATAAGGTTATGCAGAATAAAAACAATTATGACCTTGAATGGATAAAAGATAACGGTGAAACCGGGATGGGGATATTTAACGGGGATATAGGAATAATAAAAAAGATTTCCGTAATAGACAAAGTTATGGATATTGTGTTTGATGATGATAAAACGGTATCATACGGATTTTCAAATCTTGATGAATTGGAACTTGCATATGCAATAACCGTTCATAAAAGTCAGGGTAATGAATTTCCATATGTAATAATTCCTATTCATTCTTTCCCGAATTTATTGATGTTCAGGAATCTGCTGTATACGGCAATAACAAGGGCAAGAGAAATGGTAATTATTGTAGGTACGGAACAAAGTATTATAAAAATGATTAAAAACAATGAAACGGCAAAGCGTTTTTCAGGCCTGGAAGAAAAGTTGAAAAATATAAAGAATTTACTTGAAAATTGAGAGTGAGGGAGAATAAGTATATGGAAACTTCGGAAGTATTAAAGCAACGCAGAACAATAAGAAAATATAAACAGCAGAAAATAAATAAAGATGACCTGATACAGCTTGTGGATTATGCAAGAGTATGCCCGTTCGGAGCAAATATTCAGCCCTTGAAATACGCAATAATAGATGATGAAAAAATGCTTGAAAAAATTTATCCGCTTACAAAATGGTCAGGATACCTTCCGGAAGGTGCACCGAAAGAGGGAGAAAGACCGGCAGCGTATATTGCGGTATTGGGAGATAAGACAGTTAAAAAAACATTTGAAACCGAAGCAGGTGCGGCAATTACAGCCATGACGTTTGGGGCTTGGGACAAGGGTATTGGAAGCTGTTGGCTGGGAGCTATAAATCGCGTAGAACTTTTAAGACTTTTCGGACTTTTGGCTGAAGAATATGAGTTGCTTTATTTGCTTGCATTGGGATATCCTGCTCAAAAGAGTAAAATATGCGAAATGAAAGATGATGTAAAATATTTCTTTGATAACGACAATGTTCTCAATGTTCCCAAGAAATCTTTAAAGGATATATTAATAGAATTATAAAATACGGAGAAATGTCAGATGAAAAATGTGTTGATTACCGGAGGAACAAGAGGAATCGGGGCAAGCTGTGCCCGATTGTTTGCCAAGAACGGATACAGAGTTTTTGTTATTTATCATAAAGATACGCAAAGTGCCGAAAAATTATCCAAAGAAATAAACTGTATTTCATATTGTGCTGACATATGCAATTATGAACAGATTGAATATGCGGTAGATGATATTGAAAAAAAATACAATCATATAGATGTACTTATAAATAATGCCGGTATTGCGCAGCAAAAACTGTTTACTGACATAAACAGCGATGATTGGAAAAATATGATAGATACTAACCTTAACGGCATTTACAACGTGACAAATGCTGTTGTAAAGAACATGATAAAAAATCACAGCGGTTCAATTGTAAATGTATCCTCAATATGGGGAGTATGCGGAGCTTCGTGCGAAGTACATTATTCTGCGGCAAAATCCGGAGTGATTGGTTTTACCAAAGCACTGGCAAAGGAATTGGGACTGTCTGGAATAAGAGTAAACTGTGTTGCACCGGGAATTATAGATACTGACATGAATGCTCATTTATCGAAAGAAGATATTGATGAAATATGTTCTCAGATACCGTTGGGCAGAATAGGCCATCCGGAAGAATGTGCGGAATTGATATATTTTCTTTCGGGAGAAAGAGCGCAATATATTACCGGACAGATTATAGAAATTAACGGCGGATGGAATATATAGAAAAAATATGTTTTGTTTTTTTATAAATTTTTTTGTAATATTTCTTTGTTTTTTTTCTCATAAAGTAAAAAAATACTTGACATATATATAAAAATCGTATACAATATATAGGTGCTTTATATTTCTTTTAACTATTAATCCGGAAATGTTGAATTGCAGGATTAATATGTATATATAAACATAAAATATCTAATTCAATATCTCCGAATTTAAGTTTATTTTGACATAAGCATAAAAATTCCGTTATTGATATGACGGTCAATGCTTATTTTCCGGGTTTTGCCGGAAGTGTTGAATGAGGGATATTTCCCTTGATTTTATTATTTTTGGAGGTGATTATGATAGATACTTTAGCAATTGTATTTATAATTCTTGCGGCAATATTTGCGGTTCTTAATATTGTATCTTTTAAATTCGGTATTACATACAGAAAAAATATTGCGGAAAAAGCGTTTGGTTCTGCTGAAGAAAAAGCAGAAGCAATTGTGGAAGGTGCAAAAAAAGAGGCAAAAGCAAAGAAGCGTGAAATATTACTTGAAGGAAAGGAAGCTGCTCAGAAATTAAAAACCGAAGCAGAGGCCGAAATAAAAGAAAGACGCCGTGAGATAAGCGTACAAGAGAAAAGAATTAATCAAAAAGAAGAGAATCTTGATAAGAAAACAGATGCTTTGGAGAAAAAGGACAATGTTCTTAATCAAAAACTTAAGCATCTGGAAGAAAAAGAAAATGAAGTTGCACAGATAAAGCAAATGCAGCTTGATAATCTTGAAAAAATTTCAGGAATGACAAAGGAAGAGGCAAAAGCAGCCATTATTGCCGATATTGAAAGTCAGACAAGGCATGAAGCCGCAATTATGGTTAAAGAAATTGAGCAGCAGGCAAAGGAAAATGCGGAAAAGAATGCCAGAAATATTGTGGCTATGTCGATACAAAAGATAGCGGCTGACCACGTAGCGGAAACTACCGTTTCGGTTGTATCTCTGCCAAATGATGAGATGAAAGGAAGAATTATCGGAAGAGAGGGAAGGAATATACGAACCCTTGAAACGATGACAGGTGTTGATTTGATAATTGACGATACACCTGAAGCAGTAATTCTTTCAAGCTTTGATCCGATAAGGAGAGAAGTTGCAAGAATTGCTTTGGAAAAACTTATTGTGGACGGAAGAATTCACCCCGCCCGCATAGAAGAAACCGTATCAAAAGCTCAGAAAGAGGTAGAAGCAACAATTAAACAGGAAGGTGAATCAGCGTCCTTTGAAACAGGAGTGCATGGTTTGCATCCTGAATTAATAAAATTACTGGGTAAACTCAGATACAGAACAAGTTATGGACAGAATGTTTTAAAACATTCAGTTGAAGTTGCACACCTTGCAGGTGTTATGGCCGGGGAATTGGGAGCGGATGTCACACTGGCGCGTCGTGCAGGATTATTGCATGATATAGGAAAGGCAGTTGACCATGAAATTGAAGGATCCCATGTTACAATAGGGGCTGATATAGCTAAAAAGTATAGGGAAAATAAAGAGGTTGTACATGCAATTATGGCTCATCACGGAGATGTTGATGCCGAAACAATTATAGCACAGCTCGTTCAGGCGGCTGATGCAATTTCGGCTGCAAGACCGGGGGCAAGACGTGAGAATCTTGAAACCTATATTAAACGTTTGCAGAAGCTTGAAGAGATTGCAAATGATTTTGAAGGTGTTGAGAAATCTTTTGCCATTCAGGCAGGACGTGAAATCAGAATAATGATTAAACCTGAAGTTATCAGTGATGACGGTATGATTTTGGTTGCAAAGGATATTGTTAAGAGAATTGAAGCAGAACTTGAATATCCGGGACAAATTAAAATCAGTCTTATCAGAGAAACAAGAACAGTTGATTATGCTAAATAATACTTTCTGAATATTCGGATATGATTGATGGAAAATAACTGAATATGACAAATGCCCCGTGCTCAGAATAAAGAGTGTGGGGTATTAAATTTTATACAGATGTACTGTAAAAGGTATTGACATATGGGTTCGATGCAATTATAATTAGTGCTGTAGTAATGTTATATTGAGTAAATGATATTAATGATATAAAAACAGAACGGGAGATTCTTATGAAAATCATAAAACCGTATTATGTAGAAGAAATAACGGCCGTTACCGAAAAAATAAAGGAAGAAAAATATGATTTTTTGTTTGCGGTTGCGGCGGATTCTCATCTTGACAATTCATTGGAAGAGTTGGTAACCAATATATCTCAGGTGGATAAACTTGTAAATTTCAATTGCCTGGTGCATCTTGGTGATTTTTTAAACGGGAATATACCGAAAAAGCATACTGAAGAAATTTTAAAATCGCAGATTACCATGTATAAAAATGCCATAAATAAAAAATTCTATCCTGTGCAGGGGAATCATGACGGGTATTGTGACAATATATTTTATCAGGCGGCAGATATGGCGGTAGATGATGACTGGTATGCTGCAACCGAATTTGTTTCGGAATATGAAAATGTTTGCAGAGTTAAACCGAAACCATACTACTATGCAGATTATCCGGATATAAAATTCCGTCTTATTATTCTGTGTTCCTTTTCATATGTAATGGATAAGGAAAATTTCACAAAAATCTACGGTCCCGATGACGAACAGATTCGCTGGCTGAAAAAAGAAGCTTTAAACGTTGATGAAACATGGACAATACTGATATTTTCACATGATACGCCTTTTGAGGAATTTGATGATGGAAGATGTAAGACCGATACGTCAAAATATAACGGACAGCTTTTAATGGATACAATTTTATGGGAAAAAAACAAAAGACAGTTTGATATTGCCGGTTGGTTTGTGGGACATTATCACGGTGATTATATCGGTAAAATCAGAGGTATAAATTTTATTTTAACAGGAAGTCAGACAGCTTATGTACCTCAGCTGTGGAAAATGCCTCCGGGAGGGAATTTTGCGGCAAGAACATTGGATACGGTTAATGAGGATTTATGGGACAGTGTTCTGATTAATAAGAAAGAACATAAGATAAAGATAATTCGCTTCGGAGCCGGAGAGGACAGAAGTATTGAATATTAAAATAAGTAATATTGAAAGGAAGTATAAAAATGAGTGAATGTACACACAATTGTGAAACCTGCGGTTCAGATTGCAGTGAAAGAACGGCAGAAAGCCTTTTGGCGCCATTAAACAAAGATTCATCCGTAAAGAAAGTAATTGCGGTTGTCAGCGGTAAAGGCGGAGTTGGAAAATCAATGGTAACCTCGTTATTGGCAGTTCTTATGCAAAGAAGAGATTATAAAACAGCCATACTTGACGCTGATATTACAGGCCCGTCAATACCTCAGGCTTTCGGACTTAAAACCAAGGCTGAAAGTACGGGCGAGGCATTGCTTCCGGTAAAATCAAAACTGGGAACGGAAGTAATGAGCGTCAACCTGTTGCTGCAGAATGAGTCAGACCCGGTAATTTGGAGAGGACCTATTCTTGCAGGTACAGTAAAACAATTCTGGACAGATGTTGTCTGGGGAGATGTGGATTATATGTTTGTGGATATGCCACCGGGAACAGGAGACGTACCTTTGACAGTGTTTCAGTCTTTGCCGGTTGACGGTATTATAGTTGTTGCATCACCGCAGGAACTTGTTTCAATGATAGTACAGAAAGCTGTTAAAATGGCAGAAATGATGAATATTCCAATTATCGGATTGGTTGAAAATATGTCTTACTTTGAATGTCCGGACTGCGGTAAAAAGCATAAAATTTTCGGAGAAAGTCATATTGATGAGATTGCGGAAAAATACGGCCTAAAAAATGTTGCAAAGCTCCCTATGAACAATAAACTGTCTGCAGCCTGCGATGCGGGAACAATTGAATTGTTTGACGGAGATTGGCTGGATCAAATGGCTGATTGTATAGAATAATAAAAAAGCTGTGGAAAACAGAATACTTCTGTTCCGCAGCTTTTTTGTCAGCTTTTTTTGGGAATATTTAAAATAAATACAGTAGATAATATTAAAACAAATCCGACAATGTCAACAGGAAGAAATGCCGTTTTAAACCACAGAAACGAAAAGACGGCGGCAGATACCGGCTCAATACAAGCTATCATGGAGGCTTTTACCTCTTTAATATCGTTGACTCCCTGAAGGTACATTGTATATGCGAAAACGGTTCCGATAATAACCATTCCGCATAATGCGGCAAAGGAATATAAGTCAATATCTATTTTAACAGTCCACGGACGTACGAAAAAAAACATTATAATACCGCCTGCCAGCATACCGTATCCGGATACTGTGACCGCACCCCATTCGCTGATTAATTTTTTTGGAATAATGCTGTACATCATTAGTCCTACAGCAGATAAAATGCCCCAAAAAAGACATTCTTCGGATAGTTGAAGTTTTGTAAAATCACCGTGAGTCGCCAACAGTGCAACACCGGAAAAAGCCAAAATAACTGCAATTGCTTCGGAAAGCGTAGGTAAACGCCGGGAAGTGATACAAACAAAAATCATAATAAATACAGGTCCAAGATACTGTAGTACGGTTGCGGTGCCTGCATTTGAATAAGATATTGCCATAAGATATGTAAACTGACTTGTTATCAATCCGAATAATGCAAACAAAAAGATAAATAAAATATTTTTCTTGTTTTTCAGAATAGTAAATGCGGCTTTTTTCTTTCTGCATAAATTAAAAAGTATGAGAATAATTCCGGCAAAAAACATTCTGATCAGGGTAATTTGAGCGGTGGGTATTTCGGCATGCTGAAGAAGAAACTGCCCGCATGCACCCGAAAAACCCCATCCTATACCTCCCAGCAGTGTGCATATAACACCTCTTAAAGTATGATTTTCTGACATTTGCTAAGACCTCATTTCAATATACAATGTTGATTTATATATATGCATATGTTTTTCTTACCGTTTAAACTGAGAGGGCGGACGTTCTCCGAAGTATTGATAAATATTGCATTTTATCATGCCGTTATACAGTTTTCGTTTTTTGTCTGCTTTTTTCCTGAAACAGCTTTCAAAATCCTCATTTGATGTAAGAATATAATATGACCATTTATCAAGTTTTTTCAGGGAAATTCCCATCTGTGTGTATAATTCACGGACGGTTTTTTCGTCACCAAGCCGTTCGCCGTAGGGAGGATTGCATATAACAGTACCGAAAGGTATATCTGTAATAAAATCCTTTATGTCACATACAGTGGGTTTAACTGCGTCTCCCACTCCGGCAATAACAGCATTTTGTTTTGCAATTTCAATGGTGTTTGCATCTATATCCGACGCAAATATTTCAAGGGGTACGTTTTTTTTCAAATCCTCTGCTTCCTTACGGCAGTTGTCCCATATTGAGCTGCCCTGATACTGGAGGTAATCTTCGCTCATAAAATGTCTTGTGAGTCCCGGCGCTATGTTTCTTTTTATCATAGCGGCTTCTATGGGGATTGTGCCCGACCCGCACATGGGGTCTGCAAGGGGATACTCATATTTCCAATGACTCAGATAAACCATTGATGCAGCAATTGTTTCCTTTAAAGGTGCGGCATTTGATACGGCACGGTATCCTCTTTTGTGGAGACCGTCGCCGCTTGTGTCAATCATCAATGTAACCCGGTCTTTCATAACCGAAAAACGAATCTGATAAACCGGGCCTGTTTCTTCAAAATAAGTTATCAAATATTTTGAAGCAAGAGAGTCAACAATGGCCTTTTTAATAATTGCCTGACAATCTCTCATGCTTGCAAGCTGAGATTTAAGGCAAAATCCGGTAACGGGAAAAGCACATTTTACACCTATCCATTCACTCCAGTTTACGGCTTTTGTATTTTCAAACAGTTCATCAAAGGTGTATGCTTCAAATTCCGCAATTTTGATTAGAACTCTTTCACCGCAGCGTATCCATAAATTTGCCCGGCTTATTGCCTCCATATCGCCCATAAAGGTAACGCGGCCGTCTTCGACATGGGTAATTTCATAACCCAAGTTTTTTACTTCTCTTGAAACAAAAGCCTCAAGCCCGAAGATAACGGGTATTATTATCTCAAATTTATCCATTTCTTTTCTTCCTTTTCTTTGGTTTGTGTTTTTTGGATTTTACTAAATATCTTCTTTTTCCGTGCTTTTTATGCCTTTTTTCTTTTTTTGTTTCATGGCTTCGTGTATAATTTTCGTAAATGGAATAATCTTCTTCACGGACAAAATCAATTTGCCGTGTCAATAAATCACACCGTACAAGAACAACATTTAAAATAGTACCTACATGGTATTCTTTTGATTTTCTCTTGCCGGTAACGGTTTTTGACAAATCGTCAAATTCGTAGTAGTCATCTTTCATACTTTCAAGACGGATAAGCCCTTCAACGGTGTTTTCAAGCTGAACAAATATACCGAAACCTGTAACAGATGAAACACGTGCGGTAAAAGTATCGCCGATTTTTGATGACATAAAGGCAGTCTTCATAAGATCATCCACGTCACGTTCGCATAATTCCGCTTCACGTTCGGTTTTTGATGAATTGGATGAAGCTTCGGATACGGGTACAGTATATTTGTCAAGGGAAACGGAGTCAAGATACTCTTTTATTATTCTGTGAATCATAAGATCCGGATACCTTCTGATAGGAGAAGTGAAGTGACAATAGTATTTTGCACTAAGACCGAAATGCCCCAGATTTTCCGGTTTATATTCGGCTTTCATAAGTGATCTCAACATATAAGTTGAAATCATAATTTCTTCGTCGCTGCCTGCGATTTTATCTAAAATCTGTTGAAAAGCCTTAGGATGTATAGGATTATCCTTGTCAAATTTCCCTTTCAGTCCGTAACCGAAATTATGAAGAAATCTGTTAAAATCATCGGTTTTTTCGGGAGTCGGTGCTTCGTGTACTCTGTATATAAAAGGAAGCTCTGCCCAAAATGCGAATTCGGCAACTGTTTCATTTGCGGCAAGCATAAATTCTTCTATTATCTTATGAGATATTTTTCGTTCGGTTTTAATAATATCTGTAGGTTCTCCCATGTCATTTACAATTACCTTTGATTCTGGAAAATCAAAATTTATACTGCCTCGTTTTTCCCTTTTTTTACGGAGTATTTGAGCGAGATCTTTCATATCGTTAAGCATGGGCAGCAGATAGTCGTATTTTTTTAAAAGTTTTTGCGTGGGATTTTCAAGAAGCTGTGCCGTATCGTTATATGTCATTCTTTCAGCGGAACGGATAACTGATTTTGCTATTTTGTCAAGTTTTATTTCACCTTCAGGTGTAACCGTCATAAAAACTGAAAGCGTAAGTCTGTTTACATGAGGATTAAGACTGCATATACCGTTTGAAAGGTCCACCGGAAGCATGGGTATAACCCTGTCGGCAAGATATACGCTTGTACCTCTTTTAAAAGCCTCAGCATCAAGAGAAGAACCGGGAGTTACATAATGAGAAACATCTGCAATATGCACCCCGAGAGAGTAGGTGCCGTTGTCGTTTTTTTTGACAGAAACGGCATCATCAAAGTCTTTTGCGTCATCACCGTCAATTGTTATTATAATTTCATCGCGAAGATCGAGCCGTTGGGCAATTTCTTTTTGCGAAACTCTTTTTGAGATGTTTTCTGCCTCATCAAGTGTACTTTCATCAAATTCCTGTTTGATTGAATGTTCGCATATAATCGCTTCAATATTGCTTTTAAGCTGATCGGAATTTCCTAAATTTTTTATCACCATGGCATTTATTATGCCTTTTTGTGGATAGGCGCATATTTCGGCAGATACTCTGTCACCGACAGTACAGTCTGAAGCGTCGGTAATTTTTATCATTACGGTGGCATAAATCTTTTTGTTATCCGGAACCACAATAAAATAATTATCTTTTATATCTTCAATTATGCCCGTAATTCTTTCATTGCCGCGTTTTAAAATTTTAACGATATGACCTTCGCTTTTACCGTTTCGTGGATTTTTTAAATCTACGGCTGCCAATACAAGATCGTTGTTGTAAGCGTCACAAAGTTTATCTGCATGAATATATAAATCATCAGAATTTTCTTCAGCTGTATTTACAAAAGCAAATTGTCCGTAGGCACTGCATGACAAAGTACCGCAGACAAAATCTGAGGCTTTGAGAGAAATATATCTGTTTTTCTTGGTTTTTACTATTTTTCCCTCTGATTCAAGACTGTTGAGAATGTCGGAAAAGTTGTCATAGTCTTCCGGAGGAACACCCAACACATGGCGCATTTCTTCAGCTTTAAGAGGTATATAGTCACGGCTTGTTATAAAATTGTAAATTCTTTCTTTTCTGTCCATGTAAACTCCTTATTTTCGGATTTGTAGTTTGATAGTTATATAATATATCATTTCCTCAAAATAGGCAAGATAAAACATAAAAAAATAAAAAGTTTATAAAATAATATCAAAAAATGTTGTGAGTGTAATTATTTTTTTGAATAAATATTTTAAAGTAAAGAATATTAATTTAGTTATTTTGTGAATTTTTTGTTAATAGTGGAAAAATGCTTTGACAATTTGTTTAATTTATAGTATGGTATAAAATAAAGCTACTTATATTATGTAATTTATGTAATATGGCTTTATGTTTTACGAATATGATTTATCCGATATGAAAGGGTTTAAAGATTTATAATGAACAGTAATACTTTAAAGTGGATTTGGCTTACTTCAATGAGCGGTATGAATTCGGCAAAGATTACATCATTGCTGAATGTATTTGACGGCATTGAAGAAATTTATTGTGCTTCGGCAGATGATTTTAAAAATATCGATCTGATAAAAGAAAGCGATATAAAACAGCTGGTAAACAAAAGTACTGCGACTGCTGAAAGAATATTAAAGAAGCTTGAAAAGATCGGTGCATATGTTATTGACTACGAAAGCGGAGAATATCCCAACCGTTTAAAGAGATTGGCTGATCCGCCGTATGTTTTGTATGTACGCGGGAAATTACCTGATTTCAATAATAAGTGTGTTTCCATCGGAGTGGTGGGAACAAGACGGTACAGTGAATACGGCGAACAGGTAACAAAGAAAATGTGTTTTGAACTTGCAAGAAGCGGTTTTATTGTAATATCAGGTATGGCAAGAGGTATTGATACTTTTGCATCAATTTCCACATTAAGAGCAGGATCGGAAACGGTTGTTGTACTTGGATGCGGAGTAGATGTGGTATATCCTCCTGAAAATGTTGAACTAATGAATGAGATAATAAGAAACGGAGCGGTTATATCGGAATATCCGCCCATGTCTCAGCCTTTGGGATTTCATTTTCCGGAAAGAAACAGAATTATTGCCGCATTGTCAGACTGCCTTCTGGTTACCGAAGCACCGAAAGGCAGCGGTGCATTGATTACCGCAAGACGGGCATATGAAATGAATGTAAATATATTTGCAGTGCCCGGCAGTGTGTTTGCACATAACAGTGTAGGCACCAATAATATGATAAAAGCAGGTATAAAATCCGCAACAAGCCCTAAGGACATAATTGATGAGTATGCACTCGAACTTTCACAAATCGCAGAGCATAAAAGCAGAGCACCGGTTATTGTAAATGAACAGAGTATAAATAATCAGAAAAACAATAAATCGGGGAAAATAAATAAAACAAAGGATTATGACTATAATAAAGAGCATACAATAAAGGAAAAAAGAAAAACAGATTTGTCGCATCTGTCGGAGCAGGAGCGTCTGATTGTGAAAATTATAGAGGAAAACGGAAAAATAAGCTGTGACGAATTAATAAGAAAAAGTGATATTGATACCGTACAGGTTAATCAGATACTTCCTTTGATGGAAATAATGGGAATAATTAAAAAATTACCCGGAAACCATTATATAATGATTGAATAATAAATTACTGAAAACGGGGGAACATTAATGGCTAAAAAGAAATTATTGATAGTTGAGTCACCGTCAAAGGCGGATACCATAAAAAAATATGTAGGTAAGGATTATAAGGTTATGGCTTCGGTAGGACATATTATTGATTTGCCGAAAAGTCAGCTTGGAGTTGACGTGGAGCATGATTTTGAGCCAAAATATATCACCATAAGAGGAAAAGGTGAACTGCTTACACAATTGAAAAAAGAAGCAAAGTCATCCGATAAAGTATATCTTGCAACCGACCCTGACCGTGAAGGGGAGGCAATAAGCTGGCATCTTGCAAAAGCATTGAAAATAGATACGGATTCCGATTGCAGAGTTACATTTAATGAGATTACCAAAAATGCGGTAAAAGCTGCAATAAAAGAACCGAGAAGCATTGATATGGATTTAGTTAATGCACAGCAGGCAAGACGTGTTTTAGACAGAATTGTGGGATATAAAATCAGTCCTATTTTATGGGAAAAAGTAAAAAAAGGATTAAGTGCCGGAAGAGTGCAGTCGGTTGCAACAAAAATGATTTGTGACCGTGAAGAAGAAATAATGAATTTTGTCCCCAGAGAGTTTTGGACTGTAGAGGCAGAATTTAAAAAAGAAAATGAAAAGAAAAGTTTTTCCGCAAAATATTACGGAAAAGATGATAAAAAAGAAATAGAGTTTGTTGACAGTGAAAGCGCGCTTAAAATTATAAATGAAGTTAAAAATAAAAAAATAACGGTGGAGAAAATAAAAAAAGGAGAAATTACCAAAAATCCGCCTCCGCCCTTTACCACAAGTACACTGCAGCAGGACGCATCACGTAAAATTAATTTCAGGACATCAAAGACGATGCAGACGGCACAGGGGCTGTATGAAGGTGTAAATATCGGCGGAAAATACGGAACAATAGGTCTTATAACATATATGAGAACCGACTCGCTGAGAATAGCAAAAGAAGCACAGCAGGAAGCGATTGAATATATAACGTCGGCATACGGAAAAGAGTATCTTGCTCCGAGACAGTATAAATCAAAGAAAAATGCACAGGACGCCCATGAAGCAATCAGACCTACCGATGTAACAATTACTCCGGAGGAAATAAAAAGCAAACTGTCACCCGACCAGTATAAACTGTATAAGCTGATATGGGAGAGATTTGTTGCGTCACAGATGTCAGGTGCGGTATACAGTACAACAGCTGCAACAATAGATGCAGGAGGGCATAAATTCAGAGCAAACGGTTCATCTGTCAAATTTAAAGGATATATGGCTGTTTACACAGAGGGAACCGACGAAGTGAAGGAAAAGAGCAAAGCATTGCCTTTGATTTCTCAGGGTGATATATTAGAGGCGGAAAAATTGGAAAACAAGCAGCATTTTACTCAGCCTCCGGCAAGATATACAGAAGCTTCGCTTGTAAATGAACTTGAAGAAAACGGAATAGGCAGGCCGTCAACATATGCGCCGACTATTTCAACCATCCTTGCAAGAGGATATATAATGCGTAACAAAAAGCAGCTTGTACCTACCGAATTGGGATTTGTTACAACAGATATAATGAAAAATCATTTTTCAAAAATAGTGGATATTGAATTTACCGCAGGAATGGAAAGTGAGCTTGACGATGTGGAAGAAGGAAAGCTTAACTGGGTTGAGGTACTGAGAAGGTTTTATCCTGACTTTGAAAAAAATCTTGAACAGGCACAGAAAGATATTGAAAAAATAAAAGTAAGAGATGAAGAATCGGATGTGATTTGTGATAAGTGCGGACGCAAAATGGTGTACAAACTCAGTAAATACGGGAAATTTCTTGCGTGTCCCGGATATCCCGAATGTAAAAACACAATGACCATTCGTGAAGGAACGGGAGTGGAATGCCCTAAATGCGGCGGAGAAATCCTTGTAAAGAAATCGAGAAAGGGAAAAATATATTATGCGTGCGAACACGCACCAAAATGTGATTTTATTTTATGGAACAGACCGTATAAAGATAAAAAATGCCCTAAATGCGGAAGTATCCTTATGGAAACAAAGGGTAAAAATCCAAAATTGATGTGTACAAATGAGGGCTGCGGATACAGCGAAAAAAAGACGGAGCAAAATGTAAATGAAGATGAAGGTTAAGATTATAGGCGCCGGACTTGCAGGATGTGAGGCAGCCTGGCAGCTGGCAAAAAAAGGTATTGAATCCGAATTGTATGAGATGAAGCCGAAAAAGTTTTCACCGGCACATAAAAAAGAGTATTTTGCGGAACTTGTGTGTTCAAATTCCTTAAAAGCGGAAAGAATTGAAAATGCCTGCGGACTTTTAAAGGAAGAAATGCGGCTGTTTGATTCACTTATGATGCAGGCGGCAGATATTGCAAAGGTTCCGGCAGGTGGTGCACTTGCGGTTGACAGGGATATTTTCTCGGAGTTTATTACCGATAAAATAAAAAATGAGCCTTTAATAACCGTAATTAACGAAGAAGCAGAAGAAATAAATACGGACGAATATACAATAATTGCCACAGGGCCTCTTACCTCCGACAAATTATCGAAAAATATTTTAAAATTGACAGGCGAGAAGAATATGTACTTTTATGATGCGGCAGCCCCTGTCATAACAAAGGAAAGCATTGATTTTGAAAAGGTTTTTTATGCCGCAAGATATAACAGAGGAACTGCAGATTATATTAATTGCCCTATGAATCGGGAAGAATATACACAATTCTATAATGCTCTTATTAATGCACAAACCGCGGAACTGAAAGAATTTGAAGAACAGAAAGTATTTGAAGGCTGTATGCCTGTTGAGGTAATGGCAAAACGAGGATATGAAACTCTTTTGTTCGGACCGTTAAAACCGGTGGGATTGGTAAATCCGAAAACGGGCAAAGATGATGCTTATGCGGTGGTACAGTTAAGACAGGACAATCGTGAGGCTACATTGTATAATATGGTTGGTTTTCAGACAAACCTGAAATGGCCTGAACAAAAAAGGGTTTTTTCCATGATACCGGGACTTGAAAATGCGGAATTTGTCAGATACGGCGTCATGCACAGAAATACTTATATTCAGGCGCCTAAGGTTTTGGACAGATTTTACCGAATGAGAGAACATGAAAAGATTTTCTTTGCAGTTCAGATTACAGGTGTTGAAGGATATGTTGAGTCGGCGTCATCCGGCATTATGGCGGGCTTTAATATGGCAAGAATGATAAAAGGTGAAAAACTGTTTGAGCCTTCGTCAAAAACCTGTATCGGGGCATTGCCTTTATATATCACAAATGAAAGTATAGGAAATTTCCAGCCAATGAATGCAAATTTTGGGATTATTGATTCATGGCATGAAAGAGTAAAGGGAAATAAGGTTGAACGCTACAGGCTTATTGCAGACCGTTCTTTGGAATGTTTAAAAGCATCACTTTCAGAATTTTGAAAAGATAGGAACAATAGAACAATGTGATAAGGGGGATTTAACGTGAAAAATAAGCTTTGCATCTCACCTTTTTTCGTGACTCGGAGTATACACATACGCCGTCGTCACTCAAAACGGCAATCTGCTTGCTTCTTTTACACGTTAGGATTTGTGCCGCCGCATTGGCGGCGGAATGG
>CASFSH010000236.1 GCA_949297205.1 uncultured Bacillota bacterium
CCATTCCGCCGCCAATGCGGCGGCACAAATCCTAACGTGTAAAAGAAGCAAGCAGATTGCCGTTTTGAGTGACGACGGCGTATGTGTATACTCCGAGTCACGAAAAAAGGTGAGATGCAAAGCTTATTTTTCACGTTAAATAATCTCGGAAGGAATTTACACATTTTATGAGAATCGGAAACCTTGAGTTTAAAAACAATATTTTTCTTGCTCCTATGGCAGGAGTAACCGATTTATCTTTCAGAAATATATGCCGTAAATACGGATGCGGTCTTGTATATACTGAAATGGTAAGTGCAAAAGGACTTTATTACAACGACAAAAAAACCTCATCGCTAATGAAACTTGACAATGAAAACGGTCCGTCTGCAATTCAGATATTCGGAAGCGACCCGGATATAATGGCAGAAATAGTTCCTGAGGTTTTGCAATACCGTCCTGCATTAATTGATATAAATATGGGCTGTCCCACTCCTAAAATAGTAAATAACGGAGACGGCTGCGCATTAATGAAAAATATAACTCTTGCCGGCAAAGTAATCCGTGCGGTCAGTGATGCATCGAATGTTCCGGTTACAGTAAAAATAAGAATGGGCTGGGATAATAATCATATTAATGCGGTTGATTTTGCAAAAGCAGCCGAAGCAAACGGTGCTGCGGCAATATGTGTTCACGGAAGGACAAGAGAACAATTTTATTCAGGCACTGCCGATTGGGATATAATCGCAAAGGTTGCAAATGCCGTTTCTATTCCCGTAATAGGAAACGGTGACATTTTCACCTGCTACGACTCAAAAAAAATGTTTGACACTACCGGATGTTCCGGGATAATGATTGGCAGAGGCGCACAGGGTAATCCCTTTATCTTCCGTCAGATAAATGAACTTTTATCCTCCGGTGAATGTCACTACACCCCATCACGAAACGAAAAAATACTTACCGCCATTGATTTGTTAAATTCTCTTGTAGCAGAAAAAGGCGAAAGCCGTGGAGTAAAGGAAGCAAGAAAACACATTGCATGGTTTATAAAAGGAATGAGAGGCTCATCTGAAATTAAAAATAATATATTTAAACTCACGTCTTCTGCAGAAGTAATAAAAATTCTTGAGGATTATCTTGACAAACCATAAAAGTTAAAATATACTATTCTTGCAATATTTTTTATAAAGAGGTAAACAGCTATGGACTATAACAATTTTTTTGAAATCCAAGCAGAATATAAAAACCGTCTTGGAGAATCCTGTAAATACAAACTATTAAAAAACAGTGATTCAGTTTTTGTTTTTGAGGATTGTGACAAGAATGGCAACAAAATTTCTCAATGTACGGTTGAATTGATTTGTAATAATCAAAGTATGTGTATAAAAGCAGATGCGTATATGTGCCATGGTGCAAATTATGATATACGAAAAACATTTTTCTCCTTTGACAGCATAAAGATTATTATCCTCCCCAAGCAAAAAATAACAAAGGTAACCGGAAGTTATTATCCCCTAACCGAAAAAACCGATTGCTGGGCTTCCCGTTACATAACCCATGACATAGTAAATTCACCCAAAAGAATTGCTTCTGTATTATGGCAGCAGGGAAATACATATTACACAGCCCTTCCGTTGTGTGACGGTGATTTTAAGAGTGAAATTCACGGAAACGGGAAAGAAATTGAAATAACCATTGCCCCATACACCGGAGGTTACGGAAAAATTTGTGCAAAAGCGGCAGTTATTTCATGGGGAGAAAACCCTTTTAAACTAATGGAAGAAAATGTCGCGGCAGGCTTTGAATTTTTGGGTCTAAGACGTTCAATGCGAAAAGACAAAAAATTACCTGAAATATTTGATTATTTGGGTTGGTGCAGCTGGGATTCATGCCGTCTTGATGTAAATGATGAAAAAATATACAAAAAAGCAAAAGAATTTGAAGATAAAAAAGTTCCTGTTAAGTGGATTCTGATAGATGACGGATGGTTTCCTGAAAAAGACGGCCGTATTCTTTATGATTTTAAAGAGGATAAATCAAAATTTCCCACCGGTTTGAAAGCATTTACAGCAGAATTAAAAAATAACTGTAAGATTGATTGGGTTGGTATATGGCAATGCTTCTGCGGCGACTGGCAGGGAATACATCCCGAAAGTATTATTGCAAAACAGTATCCCGAAATTTTATTCAGAACAAACAACAATGAGATTTTACCCGGCATTACCGAAGGCAAAAGCTTTGAGTTCTGGGAAAAATGGGACGGCTATCTTAAAAATTCAGGCATTGATTTTGTAAAGGTTGATGTTGAAACAAATGTTGAAGCCTGCACATACAATAATACAGCCATAGGCAAAGCCGCAAGAGGTGCATATTACGGTATGGACGCGGCTACCGCTATGTATTTTAACGGTGCGGTTATAAACTGTACCGGTATGGGACATGAATGTCTGTGGAACAGACCTCTGGGTATTCTTAACAGAAACAGCATGGACTTTATCGACAGCGACATAAACTCCATGAGAAGTTTCTCAGTGGATAATGTATACAATTCATTGTATCATTCCCAGTTCTGTTATACTGACTGGGATATGATTCAAACACAAGGTGTTACAGTAAATATAAATACGGTTCTTCATGATTTATCGGGTGCCCCGGTA
>CASFSH010000237.1 GCA_949297205.1 uncultured Bacillota bacterium
ATCTCTATATTATCAGAGGAACACAACAAAAGCTGCAACTTAACCGAGCCAACCCTCTTTGAAAAATTACTTACCATTGTTATCTCCTCCAATCTTTTAAATTTATGTGCTTATTATATCACATATTTTTCTAAAAAGCAATAGTTTTAGAAAATTTAGGCATTTCTTACAACTATTTTTTTCTTCCAAATATCTTCTGAAAAAATCCTTGCGGAGCATCAGTTCCCGACTTCTCATCGGAGAAATGCTGCTTACCCTCAATTATTTTTTCAGCTAATGCCTTTTGCTTCTCTGCAGCCTGTCCGGCAGACAAAGCTGCTTGACTTTCTGCTAATTTATTTAATGTTTCAAGAAGCTGTTTATCTTTCTCCCTGTTATGCTCTCTTTCCTTTTCAAGTTCCGCCTGCAGCTTTTCCACTTGCCCCCTTAAAAATACGACTTCGCCATCCTCCGGAGATGTAAACGAGGGTGTAAACGAACCGTCAACCGTTGACGACAACTTACCGTCAACTTGTTTACGGTCATTTTTCAAAAACGCCTGTTTTATAAGGTTTTCACCGTCAACCGATATGTAAACAACACCGTCTTTCATCTTATACTTATCTGATATATCATTTATCGTTCTTTTTTTCTCTTCTCGGTGCAACCTGGGTAGGTGTGTCTGTAAAATCAATTTCTCCGTATTGTTTTTCAAATCTTGCAATACAATGACGAATAAGCACCAATACCTGACTGTTTACAGACCGTCCTTCAAATCCTGCAACATAATGCAGTTTATCAAGCATCTCTGAATCAATTCTGATTGATATACTTTTAATAGCTATTTTTCCTTCTCCTTGGTTTTATGTTTTCTCTATCCATATTAATATAATGCATAACTATTCCGTCTTCTTAGGGCTTCTTTTTCCTGCAATAACCGGTGAAGAACGTTTACTGAACTCTATTTCTCCGTTCTTTTTTTCAAAACTCTCAATACAACTACGTATCAACACCAATATCTGACTGTTTGCGGACCTTCCTGAATAATCGGCAACATAATGCAGTTTATTAAGCATTTCTTCATCAATTCTTATAGACAAACTCTTAATAGCCACTAAATTTTCCTCATTTCTTTACACAAATTATGTGTTTATTGTATGTTTATTTTATATCCTATATGTGTTATAATAATATTTATGAACATACTTTGAGATTATTTTGCGTTCATTTAAAGGAGGAATACAACATGAAAATAGCTGTTATAGGTTCAAGACGTGTAGAAATAAAAAATCTTGGTAGTTATTTACCTGACAATACAACTGAGATTATTTCCGGAGGTGCAAAAGGTATAGACCAATGTGCAAGAGCTTACGCTTTATCAAACGGCATAAAATTGACAGAGTTTTTGCCGGAATACGACAAATACGGACGTTATGCTCCTCTCAAACGCAATATAAAAATAATTGAGAATGCTGACATTGTCTTTGCATTTTGGGACGGTACATCACACGGCACAAAGTTTGTAATTGATACTTGCAAAAAACAGGGAAAACCTTTAAAAATCATATTGCTGTAAAATCATACCCCGAATGTCAGAAAAATAACATCCGGGGTATTTTATCAAACAGATTAAATTTAAATATCCAATTCTTTAATCAATTCTCTCAAAGTATATGCGCTGTTATTAAGACCCTTCATTTCCTCCTTTGAAAACGGTACCTCAAGAACCTTTTCAATTCCGAAGCCTCCCACCTTTGTAGGCACAGAAAGAGCTACATCCGATATTCCGTACTGTCCGTCAAACACGCTTGAAACGGTAAGAATGGAATTTTCATCTCCTGCAATACATTCAACTATTCTTGCCACCGCAACAGCGATACCGTAAAATGTTGCACCCTTTTTTTCTATTATTTCATAAGCGGAATTTTTAACGTCTTCATACATTTGCTTTAATTCATCCTGAGAGCATTTTCCTGTAAACGCACAGAATTCCTGCATTGACATTCCGCCTATATTGGTTATGCTCCATGCCGCAACCTCACTGTCACCGTGTTCTCCTATAATATAGGTATGACAGTTTCTTGCATCAATTCCGGTTTTTCTGCTGATAAGATATTTAAGACGTGAGGTATCAAGCACCGTACCCGAACCCAACACCTGATTTTTAGGCAATCCCGATACCTTATAGCTGACATATGTCAATATATCCACAGGATTGGTAACCGTCAGCAATATTACATCATCCGGAGCATATTTCATCACATTTTCCGTTATGCTTTTTATTATAGAACTGTTTTTCTTTAACAAGTCCAGTCTGCTTTCTCCCGGTGCCTGATTTACTCCTGCCGTAATTACAACAATGTCAGCATTTTTACATTCCGAATAATCTCCGGCAAACACATTTACCGGCTTTCTTAAAGCAACTCCGTGTGCAATATCCATTGCGTCACCCTCTGCTTTATCTTTGTTTATATCTATTATTACAATTTCCGAAAACAATCCTCCCAGCATAATTGTATATGCTGTAGTTGCTCCCACAAAGCCTGCTCCCACAATTACTATCTTTCCTCTGAACATTTCTATTCCGCCTTCCTTTTAATAATATATTTTATTTTTTGCAAAAAAAAGAAAAATATTCAGCATATAACTCACATAAATATTTATCATATTAAAATTATAGCATAGAAACAATTATTAACAAATAAATTAAAATTAACAATATATTTACATAAAAAGTAATTTTTCATTGTTGACTAATGAGGCAAAATCACGTATAATATATAGTGGTGAAAATTCGACATATTTTTACCATAACTTAAATGGAGGTAATGTTTATGCCTGAAGTATACAAACTCGGAATAGACGTTGGTTCCACTACCGTCAAAGTGGTAGTAACCGATAAAGATAATAACATAAAATATTCTGAATATATGCGTCATTATTCGGATATTAAAAGCACGGTAATGACACTTCTGACAAATACAAAAAATGCCATGGGCAATTCAAAAATGCAGGTTGCAATTACCGGTTCAGGCGGTTTGCTCCTTGCAAAAATGCTTAATCGAAGCTTTGTTCAGGAAGTAATTGCGACAAAAAAAGCTGTTGAAGTATTTATTCCCGGAACAGATGTAGTAATTGAACTTGGCGGTGAAGATGCAAAAATCCTGTATCTTACACACGGACATGAGCAAAGAATGAATGGTACCTGCGCCGGCGGCACCGGTTCCTTTATAGACCAGATGTCTGTTCTTTTAAAAACCGATGCTACGGGATTAAATGAACTTGCAAAAAAACACAAAACCATATATCCTATTGCTGCCCGCTGCGGTGTATTTGCAAAATCCGATGTACAACCACTGTTAAATGAGGGTATATCAAAAGAGGATATTGCCGCTTCTATTTTTCAGGCAGTGGTTACTCAGACTATAAGCGGTCTTGCACAAGGCAGACCTATACGGGGAAAGGTTGTGTTTTTAGGCGGTCCTCTTTACTTTTTATCCGAACTCAGAGAACAATTTAAAATATCTCTTGCCGGAAAAGCTTCCGGATTTGACATTCCCGATGACGCTCAATTATTTGTTGCAAAAGGTGCGTCTCTGTTTGCTGACGGGGAACCCGTAACTGCGGAGGAGCTTATACATACATTGCACACTGCACCAAATGTTGAGGCAGAAATAACAAGAATGCCGTCACTCTTTAAATCGGAAGAAGAAAAAGCTGAATTTGACAGCCGTCACAACAAAGATACTGTTTTGAAAAAAGACCTATCCGAAGCCTCCGGAAAACTTTATCTCGGGCTTGATGTAGGCTCTACCACAATTAAAGCAGCCCTGATAGATGACAACAATAATCTTCTCTATACACACTATTCAAAAAATCAGGGTAATCCAATAGGCTGTGCCGTTGATATTTTAAAAGATATTTATGACAAAATGCCAGAAGGCTGTCATATTGTTAATGCCGGAGTTACCGGATATGGTGAAAATCTCTTAAAAGCCGCTTTTAATATTCCTATCGGAGAAATAGAAACTATTGCGCACTACAAAGCAGCGGAATTTTTCTGCCCCGGTGTTGACTTTATTATTGACATAGGCGGTCAGGATATGAAATGCATGAAAATAAAAGACGGAGTAATTGACTCAATTATGCTGAATGAGGCTTGTTCCTCCGGCTGCGGTTCATTTATTCAGACCTTCGCGGAATCTTTGGGATATACAACAGAAGATTTTTCAAAAGAAGCACTTCATGCAGAAAATCCTGTTGATTTGGGTACAAGATGTACAGTCTTTATGAACTCGAGAGTTAAGCAGGCACAAAAAGAGGGTGCTACCGTAGGAGATATAAGCGCCGGATTATCATATTCTGTTGTAAGAAATGCGCTTTATAAAGTTATTAAACTGCGTGACCCTGCACTGATGGGCGAAAAAATTGTTGTACAAGGCGGAACATTTTTAAACGATGCAATTCTTCGTGCTTTCGAGCTTTTATTAAACAAAAATGTTATACGACCTGATATTGCAGGACTTATGGGTGCGTTCGGATGCGCTCTTATTGCCAAAGAACGGTATACCGACAATGATGCACAGCTTCCCGATACAAACGAACTTAACAGTTTTTCCTTTAAAAATTCAACGGTACGCTGCAAAGGCTGTTCAAATGCTTGCAGACTGACAATTACCGATTTCGGTAATAACAGAAAATTTATATCCGGAAACCGCTGTGAAAAAGGTGCCGGTAAAACAAAACAAAAAAATAAGTACCCCGATCTTTTTGAATATAAATACAACAGACTTTTTGACTATAAACCAATCAGCGAAAAGGACGCTGTAAACGGAACTATCGGAATACCGAGGGTTCTTAATATGTATGAAAACTATCCTTTGTGGTTTACTCTGTTTACCGAATTGGGTTTCTCAGTCAAAATATCACCTAAAAGTACACATGAAATATATGAAAAAGGTATTGAATCCATACCTTCGGAATCTGCGTGTTACCCGGCAAAGCTTGTGCATGGTCATATCCAGGCACTTATTGACGCCGGTGTTACAAGAATATTCTATCCCTGTGTCGCATATGAACAGATTGAATATTCTGATGCCGGAAATCACTTTAATTGTCCGATGGTAACATCGTATCCTGAGGTTATTCACAATAACATGGACGTACTGCGTAATGACAGGATAGATTTCATGTACCCATTCGTCAACCTTTCAGACAGACCCTCATTTAAAAAGCAGATGAGAAAAACTCTTAAAAAGTTTAATATTCCGAATTCAAAAATAGATTCCGCCTGCGACAAAGCTTTTGAAGAACTTGCGGCATTTAAAAATGACATACGCAAAAAAGGTGAAGAAACACTTAAATGGCTTGAGGATAACAATGAACGCGGTATTGTACTTGCAGGACGTCCATATCATATCGACCCTGAAATAAATCACGGTATACCAAGCATGATTACTTCTCTTGGATTTGCCGTTCTGACAGAAGATTCAATTGCACATTTGGGTCATTTAAAGCGTGATATACGTGTTGTTGACCAGTGGGCATACCACACAAGATTATATGAATCAGCTGCCGAAGTTATCAAAAATAACAGGCTTGAACTCATACAGTTAAATTCTTTCGGCTGCGGTCTTGACGCGGTTACAACAGACCAGGTACAGGAAATTCTTCAGTCACATCAAAGAATCTATACTTCTTTAAAAATTGACGAAGTTTCAAACTTAGGTACGGCAAAAATCAGAGTACGTTCTCTAAAGGCTGCTGTTGCTGAACGGGCACAAAATCATTTTAACCCCAAGAAGGTTCAGGACTACACAATAAACAGAGTTCCGTTCACTCCTGCCGAAAAGAAAAACCACACTCTTATATTCCCCCAGATGAGTCCTGTACATTTCAGATTATTTGAGGCGGTCCTGAACAATCACGGATATAAAGCGATACTGTTGGACAAAGCTACTCCGGAAGATATTGAAGCCGGATTAAAAAGTGTAAACAATGACGCCTGCTATCCATCAATTATTGTTACGGGACAGTTAATAAATGCTTTTGTATCAGGTAAATGCGATCCCAACAACACTTCGGTAATGATCACACAGACAGGCGGCGGCTGCCGTGCAACAAACTACATAGCATTTATAAGAAAAGCATTAAAAGACGCAGGCTATGAAAATGTTCCCGTTGTCAGCCTTAACTTTTCAGGTCTTGAAGGGAACACAGGCTTTAAAATCACTCCGTCACTGTTGTTTGATCTTATCAATTGCTGTATTATCGGCGATTTGCTTATGACCTGTTACAACTGTATTCTGCCATATGAAATTAACAAAGGGGAAACAAAGAGAGTATACCGCGATAAGTTGTCTGAAGTTTATACTCTTATCATAAATAACAGCAAAAAAATCAAACACACCAAAAGTCTTATAGATGAAATAGTAAACGCTTTTGATGCCATTCCCATTAAGAAAACAAACAAACCTAAAGTCGGCGTCGTAGGTGAAATTCTTGTTAAATTCCACCCCGATGCAAATAACAATGTTATGCAGGTTATTGTTGATGAGGGAGGAGAAGCGGTAATGCCCGGGCTTCTTGATTTTATGCTTTATTGTTTTTACAATACCAATTTCAGACATAAAAATCTTGGTCTTAAATCCTCTACAATGATTGTCTGCAACATGGGAATAAAAATTCTTGAATATATGAGAAAACACATGGCAAACGCACTGCTTGCCAATGAAAAATTCCATGACCGCGCACCTAAGCCTATTAAATCTCTTGCAGAAGGTGCAAGTGATGTTTTACAGCTTGGTCACTGCAGCGGAGAGGGCTGGTTCTTAACAGGTGAAATGGTTGAATTAATTGAGTCGGGAGTTCCCAATATCATCTGTGTACAGCCTTTTGCGTGTCTGCCTAACCATGTAACGGGTAAAGGTATGATAAAGGAGCTGAGACGTCAGCACCCTCTTGCAAATATAGTTGCGATTGATTATGACCCAGGAGCAAGTGAAGTTAATCAATTGAACAGAATTAAATTGATGATGGCCATAGCCTTTGAAAATCTTGAAAAGGAATCAGAAAAAAATAAATCCAAAAAATCCGATTCAAATATATCACAAACCGATACTTCTCCCGCAAATATACCGGTATAAATGAAAAATAACCTTTACGAAAGGAAAAAACATATGAAAAAAATTGCAAAATTTGAAAAAGTATCTTACCAACAATTTGAAAATGCATGGAAA
>CASFSH010000238.1 GCA_949297205.1 uncultured Bacillota bacterium
TTTTATATGCCCGTCAAATATATCAGCAATACGAAAACCTGCTTGAAAAATACGGCAAAGGCGGAAATTTTAAAAAGAAATTCTGTGTTTCCACTCAGCATTATTCCTTTGCGGTAAAAGCTTTTGTTGAAATGGTCAAAAAATCCGATATACTGAAATACGAGTTTGCCATACGGGAAACTAAAACCTATGATGTTATTTCTGATGTTGCAACTTTAAAAAGCGAGATAGGTTTATTATATTTAAGTGACTTTAACAGAAAAATAATAACGAAACTTCTGAATACAAACAACCTTGAATTTCATAAACTTATATTCTGCAAAGCATATGTATATCTTTGGAAAGGGCATCCCCTGGCAAAAAACTCTTCCATATCCTTTTCACAGTTAAAAAATTATCCCTGTCTTTCCTTTGAACAGGGCGGTAACAGCTCTTTTTATTTTGCTGAAGAACTATTAAGCACTAATGAATATTCACAAAGCATTAAAGCCTGTGACAGGGCAACTATGCTTAATCTGATGGTAGGATTGAACGGATACACAATCTGTTCAGGCATAATATGCGAAGAACTTAACGGAACGGATTATGCTGCAATTCCCTTTGAAGATGATGAAACAAACAGCAACAATGAAATGGAAATAGGATATATAATAAAAAGAAATCATGTATTAAGTGATATGGGGCAAATCTATGTAAATGAGATAAAGGATTATTTAAGTCAGTATATAAATTGATTCTGTTATAGATTTTATTTATATCAGAATATACCTTTCATGTATTGGACAAATAATTTTTTTTATATTATAATATCTAATATCGGAGAAGGATATTGCGGTTAATGGATTGGATTCTTCATTGTTTGACATAATATTTCCATAAGCCGAACATTATTATATGCCGGTTAAAAATAAATAAGATTGGAGTTTTTTATTATGAAAAAAACAATATCACTATTATCAGCACTTTTATTACTTGCAGGACTTACTGCCTGTGGTTCTTCAACAGGGCTGGAAGTTGCCGTACCTAACGATACCACAAACGAAGCAAGAGCATTATTGCTGCTCGAAAATCAGGGTTATATTAAACTTGCCGAAGGAGCAGGCATAACAGCCACAATAAAGGACATAGAAGAAAATCCCTACAACCTTAAATTCCAGGAAGTTGAAGCAGCTCAGATTCCCAATGTTCTGCAGGACGTTGATTATGCTGTTATAAACTCAAACTATGCTATTCCTGCCGGAATAAGTCCGGTAAACGATTCTCTTGCAATTGAAGGTTCATCCTCAGCTTACAGCAATATTCTTGCAGTAAAAGAAGGAAATGAAGAAACTCCGAAAATAAAAGCATTGATTGCCGCTCTGGAAAGCCGGGCTGTTGCCGATTTTATAGAAGAAACATATGACGGTGCGGTAATAAGTGTTGTATCAAATCCAGGCGACGGATATGACGCTGATGTAAATTATGATGAATTAAGCGGTCAGGTTATTACTGTTGCAGCATCACCTACACCTCATGCCGAAATACTTGCAGTTGCAAAAGATATTCTTGCACAGAAAAATATTACTCTTGATATAATAGAATTTACAGATTATGTTCAGCCAAATAACGTTGTTGACAGCGGCGAGGTTGATGCAAACTACTTCCAACACGGACCATACCTTGAGGACTTTAATAACGAGAACGGCACAAAGATTGCCAATGTTGCTGCAATTCATGTTGAACCTATGGGTATCTACGGCGGAAAACAAACATCTTTAGACGCCATAACAGCAGAATAATATAATTTAAAAAATACTTTACAACACATCGGCCGCACTTTTTGCGGCTGATGCGTTTGTATTTTAAGTTGGAGCAACGCTCCCTGTTTGCTTATACAGCGCAGAACTTTCGACAGATTGCAACCTGGGGAGCCTTAGCTCCTCAGTGTTTCAGGGGGTCTCTGAAACTGTGAAATGGTTCCTGCCGTCTAAAAGAGACAGGGCATCTGCATTCGGGTTATATGAACAAAACAGTTTTGTTTATATTCTAACCGTCATCAAAAGTTTATGAAACGGGGGATAATATGATAGAAATAAAAAACTTGTCAAAAAGTTTTAGTACGGCAGATAAACAAATTTCCGCGCTTGAAAATATCAACCTGACCATTCAGGACGGGGATATATACGGAATAATCGGAATGAGCGGCGCAGGCAAAAGTACGCTTGTGCGCTGTATCAATATGCTTGAACAACCAACGGAGGGTTCGGTAATAATAGACGGGCAGGATATCGGAACATTAAAGGAAACGGAGCTTAGGAAAATCCGCCGTAACGTAACAATGATTTTTCAGGGCTTTAATCTTTTGATGCAAAGAAACTGCCTTGACAATATATGCTTTCCTCTTGAACTCGCCGGAGTAAAAAAATCCGACGCCAAAAAGAAGGCACTTGAACTTTTAAACATTGTCGAGCTTCCCGATAAAGCAAATGCATATCCGGCACAGCTTTCCGGAGGACAGCAGCAAAGAATTGCTATTGCCAGAGCCTTGGCAACAAACCCCAAGGTATTACTTTGCGACGAAGCAACCAGCGCATTGGATCCGAAAACGACACACTCCATTTTGGAGCTGATACGCGATATTAACAAACGTTTGAAAATAACCGTTATTATAATTACTCACCAAATGAGCGTAGTTGAAGATATATGCACTAAAGTTGCAATTCTTGATGAAGGAAAAATTGTCGAAGAAGGCGATGTTTCCGCAATATTTGCAAACCCCAAATCCAATGCCGCAAAAAGGCTTGTATTTCCCGACGGTTCTAACGAAGTATTGCTGAACGACATAAAACAAAGACAATTACGAGTTGTCTTTAACGGTGCTCTTGCCGCAAGTGAACCGTTAATCACCAAAATGGCAATAGATGAAAATATTGCCGCAAATATATTATATGCATCAACCCGATGTATTGGAGAAAAAGTGTATGGCAGCATGATATTGGGATTTACCGATGACGATGAAATTGTATCACGGGCTGTTAATTATCTTGAAAAAAATAACAATATAGTTATCGAGGAGGTTAATAACAATGTTTGATAATATATTATCCTCAGAAGCCATATCTGAAGCATTGAAAATTTTGGTTGAAGAAATGCCTTTTGGTCTATGGGAAACCTTTTATGTTACCGTTGTTTCAACCATTGCTTCGGTTATAATAGGACTTCCTCTCGGAGTTCTGCTTGTTGCGGGAGAAAAAGACGGAATATTGCCCCTTCCCAAAGCTTTTATGCATATATTGAATGTTTTGATAAACCTTCTGCGTTCAATACCCTTTCTTATTCTTATGATTATGGTCTTCCCTCTGGCAAGACTTATTGTAGGCACAAGCGTTGGAACAACTGCGTCAATTGTACCTCTTGTAATTGCGGCATTTCCCTTTGTAGCACGTCTTATTGAAAGCAGTTTAAGGGAGATTAACCCGAATATTATAGAAGCTGCACAAAGTATGGGCGCCTCTCCTTTTCAAATTATAACTAAGGTAATGCTTCCCGAAAGCGTCCCCTCTCTTATTTCCAACATAACAATTGCAATAACCACTATTTTAGGCTATACGGCAATGAGCGGAATTATAGGCGGCGGCGGTCTTGGTAAAATAGCTATAAATTACGGCTACTACCGTTATAAGTATCTTGTTATGCTTATTGCAGTCATTCTTCTTATAATTTTGGTTCAGGTATTCCAAAGCATAGGAACTTATCTTGCAGTGAAGCTTGATAAACGTATAAAACATTGATAATTTAAAAAAAAAGAATTAATAGCATAACAAAAGCCTGTATCATTTTTTTAAATCAAATTTATGATACAGGCTTAATTTATTTTATGTTTTTTTATTCAATACTGTTTGATTGCTTTAACAAATCACGTATTTCAGTAAGAAGCTTTTCTTCATTTGACATTTTCGGTTCCTGTGGTTCCTCCTCTTTTTTCTTTTCTATTCTTTGCTTGAATGTGTTTATGCTTTTTACCATAATAAACACCACCAAAGAAATAATAAGAAAATCAATGATTGATTGAATAAAGCTTCCGTATTTAATGGACAAATCGTCATTTATAACCACAGCGGCATCTGCCATATTAATCTTACCCGTAATACAGCTGATTGCAGGTGTTATTACATCGGATACCAAAGAATTTACTATTTTTGTAAAAGCGGTACCAACAATGATACCCACCGCCATATCCACCACATTGCCTCTTGAAATAAAAGCTTTAAATTCGTCCAATATTTTCATAAAACAACTCTCTTTTCAAATCATCTGAAAAACTTTAATAAATATTAAAAGTCCAGTTTTTCTTCTATAAATTTATCAAGGTCGGAAATTTTAACACGAACCTGTTCCATCGTATCTCTGTCTCTTACAGTAACCGACTCATCGGTTTCGGAGTCAAAATCATAAGTAATACACCAAGGTGTACCGATTTCATCCTGTCTTCTGTAACGTTTTCCTATTGAACCTGCTTCATCATATTCAACATTGTACTTCTTTGAAAGCTCCTCAAATACCTTTGTTGCACCTTCGGACAATTTCTTTGATAAAGGTAATACTGCAGCTTTTACAGGTGCCAAAGCAGGATGCAAATGCATAACAACTCTTGAATCTCCTTCGCCCAGATCTTCTTCGTCATATGCTTCAACCAAAAATGCCAACGCAACTCTGTCTGCACCGAGAGATGGTTCAATACAATAAGGAACATATCTTTCGTTTGTTACAGGATCAATGTATTCCATACTTTCACCTGAATGTTCCTGATGCTGCTTCAAGTCAAAATCCGTTCTGTCAGCAATACCCCATAATTCTCCCCATCCGAACGGGAATACAAATTCAATATCTGTGGTTGCATTTGAATAATGCGAAAGTTCTTCAGGCGAATGATCTCTGAAACGTACATTTTCTTCCTTAATACCAAGTGAAAGAAGGAAATTCATGCAATATTCTTTCCAGTAGTAAAACCATTCCATATCTTTGCCGGGTGCACAGAAAAATTCAAGTTCCATTTGCTCAAACTCTCTTGTTCTGAATGTAAAGTTACCCGGTGTTATTTCATTTCTGAACGACTTTCCTATTTGTCCTATGCCGAAAGGTACTTTCTTTCTTGTTGTTCTCTGAACATTTTTAAAGTTTACAAATATACCCTGAGCAGTTTCGGGACGAAGATATACTACAGAAGATGAATCTTCCGTAACACCCTGGAAAGTCTTAAACATAAGATTAAATTGACGAATATCCGTAAAATTGTGTTTTCCGCATTCAGGACAAACTATATTATGCTCATTGATATAATCAATCATTTTTTCATTGCTCCAGCCGTCAACTGTCAGATTTTCGCCCTTTGAAAAAGCATAATCCTCAATAAGCTTATCCGCTCTGTGACGTGCTTTACATTCCTTACAATCCATAAGAGGATCGGAAAACCCTCCGATATGTCCGGAAGCAACCCATGTCTGAGGATTCATAAGAATCGCACAGTCAACTCCTACATTATACTTTGATTCCTGAATAAATTTCTTCCACCATGCCTTTTTTACATTGTTTTTAAACTCTACTCCGAGAGGACCGTAATCCCATGTATTTGCAAGACCTCCGTAAATTTCACTTCCTGCAAATATGTAACCTCTTCCTTTACATAGAGCAACTATTTTATCCATTGTTTTTTCAGTATTTTTCATTGCTTAGACACCTTTCAAAAAAAATCTTATTTTATTTTATCAGAAATTTCTTTAAAAATCAACATATTTTCTTTATTTTCTGATGATTTTATAATATTTACCGCAAATGCCGCAAAGGAACCGCTGTACAGACCGTAAATAAAATTAAAATACATCAATTCTCTATATGTCCGCATTGGCAGTTCCTTTTAATTTGTCAATAATTCTTTTTTATTTTATTGCCTTTAAGTGCCATATTTTATCGTTATATTCTTTTATTGTTCTGTCGCTTGAAAAATATCCGGCACAAGCAGTATTTATAACCGCTTTTTTATACCATTCCTCTTTATTCTCATATAATTTTGATAAACGTTCCTGAGTTTTACAGTAATCCTCAAAATCTCTCAATACCATATATACATCAGGTGTTCCGTAATCTCCAAACAACAGTGTCTGATATAAATCTCTGAACATCTGAGTGTTTCCATCAGAAAATTCTCCATTTATAAGTTGTTCCAAAACCTGTCTTAAAACACTGTTTGAGGAATAAATGTCTTTAACTTCTTCCGAATTGTTATACTTGAATCTTGCATTTACTTCTTCAGCTTTAAGTCCGAAAATGAATATATTATCTTCTCCAACCTGTTCAAGCATTTCAACATTTGCTCCGTCCAGTGTTCCGATGGTTAACGCACCGTTAAGCATAAATTTCATATTTCCCGTTCCCGAAGCTTCTTTTCCTGCAGTGGAAATCTGCTCCGAAATATCAGCGGCTACAGTTACCATTTCCGCAATTGATACACCGTAGTTTTCCAGGAATACAACCTTTATTTTATCTTTTATTCTTGTATCATTATTGATTTTTTCAGCCACATTGTTTATAAGCTTTATTATAAGCTTTGCTCTTGCATAACCGGGCGCTGCTTTTGCACCGAATATATATGTCTTGGGATAGAAATCCATATTGGGATTTTCCACAAGTCTGTTATATTCTGCCATTATATGAAGTACATTCATTAATTGGCGTTTATATTCATGCAATCTTTTTGCCTGTACATCAAAAATCGAATCGGGATTAATTTCAATATTGTTATGTTCCTTTATATATTCAGCAAGACATACTTTGTTTGCATGTTTAATTTTATAAAATTCCTCACAAAATTCTTTATCTTTTGCATATGGAAGCAGCTTTTTCAGTTCATCATAATTCTTTATCCACTTATCTCCGATTTTTGACGAAATAAGCTGTGTAAGTTTCGGATTACAGTTTGCAATCCAACGTCTGAAGGTTATTCCGTTTGTAATAGAATAGAATTTTTTAGGATTTAAACGATAATAATCCGCAAATATATCGGTTGTCAAAATTTTTGTGTGAAGTCCCGACACCCCGTTTATTGCAAAACAACTGTATAAACAAATATTTGCCATATATACTTTATTATCTGCAATAATAGCCATATACTTATGTTTTGCCGGATCATTGGGGTATACAACTTCAAGATATTCCATAAGACGTCTGTTCATTTCCTTTACAAGCATTGCAATTCTCGGCAAAACCTTTTCAAACATATCAAGAGGCCATTTTTCAAGAGCTTCACTCATAATTGTATGATTTGTATATGCAAACACCTTTTGAGTAATTTCCCATGCATCATCCCATGAAAGACCTTTGTCATCAAGCAATATTCTCATAAGTTCGGGAATTGCCAGAGTCGGATGGGTATCGTTAATATGAATACAAGCTTTTTCCGGCAATTTTTTCCAATCATATCCGTATCTTGTTTCAAATTCTCTTAAAATCCACTGAATTGTTGCAGATACCAAAAAATACTGTTGTTTTAATCTCAGTTCTTTTCCTTCTGTATGGTTATCTTCAGGATACAATACCTTTGAAATAACCTCTGCAAGTTGTTTTTCTTCAACCGCACGAACATAATTACCACTGTTAAACTCTGACATATTCATGTGGTTAGGAGATTTTGCAGACCACAATCTCAATTTATTAACTATTTTGGAATTATAACCTACCAGAGGAACGTCATACGGCATGGCAAGAATTGTATGGGCATTTTCATATCTCACATAAAAACGACCATCATGCCAATCGGTATATACTTTACCCCCAATTTTAACCTCAACCGTTTCTTCAGGACGCGGCACTTCCCATGCATTTCCGTCCTCCAGCCATGTATCGGGTAATTCTGTTTGATAACCGTCCACTATTTTTTGTCTGAATAATCCATACTCATATCTGATTGTACAACCATATGCAGGCAGATCAAGGGTTGTCAGAGAATCTATGAAACAAGCAGCCAATCTGCCCAATCCTCCGTTACCTAATCCTGCATCATTTTCAAGTTCTGCAATATCTTCTATTCTGTATCCCAAAGAATTTAAAACATTTTTATATTCCTCTGTTTGCATAAGATTTAAAACATTTGTTGTGAAAAGCCTACCCATTAAAAATTCAAAGGACAAATAGTAAAGTTTTTTAGATCCTTCTTCCTTTACCTCTTTATGCGATACTGCCCATTTTGCCATAATTTGATCCCTTGCTGTTAATGCACAGGCAGTATATACCATTTTGGGAGTTGCATCCTCCATGACTTTTCCGAAATGACGTGAAACCTTCCCTATAATTTCAGATCTCAACGCTTCTTCCTTTGGTGTAAGTTTTAACTTTTTCTCCATACTTATATGCCTTTCTATATTGATTTATTATTCCTCTTTTTTTATCTTTTTCTTAGTTGTTTTAGTTTTTTCAACAGGTTTGGAAACTTCTTTTTCTGTCTTTTTTACAGTAGCTGACGATGCTTTTCTTGATGTTGTCTTTGCACTTGTCTTTTTAGGTGTTGTCTGTTTCTTTTCAGGTTCAATTTCTTCCAAAGAAATTTGCTGATTGTTTTCTTTTATTTCTGTTTTGGTTTCTTCTTTTTCTTTCACAGATTTCCTCACTGTTTTCTTTTTCGGTTTTTGAACCGGCTTCTCTTCTGTTTTTTCTTCTGCAGGCTTATCTTCCTTTTTTGATTTTGCTGTACGTTTTGATGTGGTTTTTTTTGTGCTTTTCTCCTTTTTATCTTCCGAAGCAGTCACATCCAAGTCCTGCTGTACTGCTTTATCAGCCGTTTCTTTTTCCTCTGTTTTTTCTGTATTGTTTTCTTCAGGTTTCACATATTCAATACCGGTAATTTCAGAGTACATTTTAATATACTGTTCCGCGGATACACTCCACGAATAATCTGTGGACATAGCATGAGAAACCAGGCTATTCCAAACTTCTTTATTGTCATAATAAACCTGCATTGCATATTTTAAAACATAGAACATATCATTTGAATTAAAGTTTGTAAATGAGAAACCTGTTCCCTCTCCGGTATACTCATTATACGGAATAACAGTATCTTTTAAGCCGCCTGTTTCACGTACAACAGGGAGAGTTCCGTATCTCATGGAAATAATCTGCGACAGGCCGCACGGTTCAAACAATGACGGCATTAAAAATGCATCACAGCCTGCATATATTTTATGCGACATTTCATTTGAGAAATATATATTTGCGGAAACCTTATCAGGATATTTCCATGCATAGTGTCTGAAAAGATTTTCGTACTTTTCTTCACCTGTTCCCAATACTATAATCTGCATGCCGCCTTCACACATACGTTCTATTGCAGCAGCAATCAAATCAAATCCTTTCTGATCTGTTAGACGGGAAACTATTCCTACTGTAAAAATATTTTCATCAACAGGAAGATTTAGCATTTTCTGAAGCTCTGTCTTATTCTTCTTTTTCTTCTCTGCAAAATCTGATATACTGTATTTTTCTGCAATATTTTCATCTGTTTCGGGATTCCATTCTTTATATGATATGCCGTTTACAATGCCTATAAGATCATTTTTTCTCGCACTTATTATTCCGTTAAGTCCTTCGCCATACTGTTCTGACTGAATTTCCCGGGCATAGCTTTCCGATACTGTAGATATTTTGGTAGCATATACAAGACCACCTTTTAACAGGTTTGCATCTTTATAAAATTCCAATTTATCATCAGTGAAATAATAATCACTTATACCCATAAAATCTTTAATTTTATTCAAATCCCATCTTCCCTGATATTTGAGATTATGAATTGTCATGACGGTTTTTATTCCACGATAAAACGGATTATCAAGGAATGTATCCAAAAATACGGGAATTGCGGCAGTCTGCCAGTCATTACAGTTTATCACATCCGGTCTGAAATTCAATGATGGCAATAAAGACAAGACAGCCTTTGAAAAGAAAATAAATTTTTCACAGTCAAGATGTATATAATCATATGGCTGATCACCGTTAAAATAAAACTCGTTATCCACAAAATAAAATATACATCCGTCGTATTCAAGTTTTTTTACACCGCAGTACTGTTTTCTCCATCCCATATCAATATAGATGTGAGTAATATATTCCATTTGATCTTTAAAATGCTGTGGTATTGATTTATACAACGGTATTATTACCCTTGCATCAATACCCTTTTCTTTTAATGCCGGAGGAAGCGATCCTGCCACATCCCCCAATCCGCCTGTTTTTGCAAAAGGCGCTGCTTCCGAACTTGCATACAATATGTTCATAATTTTACCAACCTTTCCTGCGCCGTAACGCTGTTTGATTTTATATGGCTTAAATAAATTTTAAGCACATACATAAATATTTTAATCTTTACCGGCATTGTTACATAATAGTCAGTCAGGATAATTGTGGTAATATCGGTTGTCATGTAAAATACCGGTATTCTGCTTTAATTAACTGTCATAAGTATTATTCTGTAATAAATATTTTATATTATTTTTTTTAATTTGTCAATTTTTTATCAACGTCAAAAAAAGAAAGTGTATAAATTAACTATCTCATGCTGTTTATATACGCCGCATTTATATAATTTTAATAATGTACTTTTTTCGTGATTATACGAAAAAAGGAGAATTATGGGTTATTTTATATTTATTTCCGCAAAAAAATACGGCCGTATATTCGACCGTAATAAAATAACTTTTAGCTGTAAAATATTTCTTATTTTAACTTATCCGTTAATATAATTAATTGCTGATGTCGCCGCAACAGCGCCGTCTGCCGCAGATGTGACAATCTGCCTCAAAGGTGTATTCCGCACATCCCCCGCAGCATACATTGCAGTAATATTTGTTTCCATTTTATTATTTGTTTTTATAAAACCGTTTTCATCAAGTTCAACATATTTTCCGGCAAACTCCGATTTTGGTATTATCCCCACTGCAACAAAAACTCCGCTTACAGGTATATCTGTTTTTTTACCTGTTTTTTTATTTGTTGTTTGTATGTTACTTACAGTAGTATCCCCTTCAATTTTAGAAACCTCTGAATCGAGAACAAAACTTATCTTGTTGTTTTCTTTTGCCTTTTCCACAAGCGTAGCTGCTGCACGAAATTTATCTCTTCGATGTATTAAGGTGACACTCTTAGCAAATCTTGCAAGATACAAAGCATCTTCAAATGCGGTATTTCCCCCTCCGACTACCGCAACATCCTGACCTTTAAAAAATGCTCCGTCACAAGCTGCACAATATGATACTCCTACACCGTAAAATCGGTCTTCACCCTCAACCCCAAGCTTTCTCGGAGAAGCACCTGTTGCAAAAATAATACATTTTGTATGGTAATTGTTTTTTCTTGTTTCCACAGTTTTAATCCTGTCATTTATACCCAATATGTTTTTTGCCGTTTCGGTTGTAAACTCTATATCAAATTTTTCAGCATGTTTTTTCATTCTTTCAGAAAGTTCGGCTCCGCTTGGATTATCATTTACACCCGGATAATTATCAACCTCATAAGTATAGTTCATCTGTCCGCCGTAACTTGTTCCTTCCATAACCAGTGTTTTCATACCGCTTCTTCCTGCATAAATAGCAGCAGACAATCCTGCCGCGCCTCCGCCTATAATTATAATATCATACATTATTATCCTCCATTCCGCCATAAACTTTAAAGGCAATTTAATAACAAAACGATAATTCTTCTATTTGTTTACTGTCATAATTTTACTGTCCGACTATTATTATATACCAATTTATTATATAAAACAAGTAAAAAAAAATTTATTTACAAAATATCAACTTTATGATAAAATAATATAAAATAAATTATATGGAGGATACTATGTTTAACCGAGCCGAATTAAAATCCAATGCAAAAGAAATTCTAAGAAAAAACAATACATATTGGATAAGTTTTGCAGTATGTCTTATTGTGTCTTTAATATCGCAAGGCGTTGCACTTGTTTTTTCGGATTTTGATACTTCTTTTTCGTCCGGAATTATAACAAATATAAATAACGAACAATTATTTCAATATATGAGCCTTTTTGCACCGTTTATTATCGGTTTTTTTGTTATGCGGATTGCAATTGATATATTTCTTTTTTTACCTCTTTCAGCAGGGCAAAAAAGATTTTTTATAAAATCTGCGCAAGGAGATAACTCATTTGGCGGAGTTTTTGAAGTATTTAAAAGAGAACATTACTTAAATGTCGTAAAAATAATGTTTTTTAAATATTTGTATCTTTTTTTATGGTTTATGCTGTACATATTGGTTTATAGCGGAATTTTAGCTTTAATATTTTATTTTAAGCTTCATACAATACTTTACTTTCTTTGTTTTTTTGCACTGATTCCTGTTATAATTAAATATTATTCATACTTTTTTATTGAATACATTGTTGCCGAAAATCCGCAAATATCAAAAAAAGCAGCTTTTGAACAAAGCTGTAATATGATACGCGAATACAGATTCAAAACTTTTAAACTTCAGCTCTCATTTTTCGGATGGTTATTTCTCGGAGCGCTTGCATGCGGAATAGGTATTTTATTCGTTCTTCCATATATGGAAGCAACCATGACACAGCTTTACTTTTATTTAAAAAACAAAGATAATAACTATAATTTCTGTTACGAATAAATATTTTAAAATAATATCTTTATATGGTTTTTTACAGAAAAAATAAATAAATTTATAACCAAAGGTTAAGGAAAAATACAATTAGTTTTATGCAAAAAACATATTGATTATTTACTATTGATGTGATAGAATATTAAACTGTACAAACAAATATTATTTTACCAATATACAGAAAGGAAGATAAATCATGGATAAAGAAAAGGTACTTACCAAACTTACCGACGCCGGTCTTGTTGCCGTTATCCGTGCAAACACTGCAGATGAGGCAATAAGAATTGCAGATGCCTGTCTTGAGGGAGGCTGTCCGTCAATAGAACTTACGTTTACCGTTCCCGGTGCACATAAAGTAATTGAAGCGCTTGCCGCAAAATATAATAACGGTGAAATGCTTTTAGGTGCAGGAACAGTTCTTGACGCAGAAACCGCAAGAACTGCAATTTTGTCAGGTGCAAATTATATAGTAAGTCCTGGGTTTAACCTTGAAGCAGCAAAACTTTGCAACCGTTACAGATTACCCTATATGCCCGGATGTATGACCATTACTGAAGTGCTGACAGCAATGGAAGCAGGTGCTGATATTGTTAAAATATTCCCGGCTGATTTATTCGGTCCTAAAATTATAAAAGATATAAAAGGTCCTTTACCTCATGCAAAAATGATGCCAACAGGCGGTGTTGATGTAACAAATGTTGATCAATGGATTAAAGCAGGTGCTGTTGCGGTAGGTGCGGGTTCCTCTCTTATTGCCGGAGCAAAAACCGGAGATTATGCAAAAATTACTGAAACAGCAAAAGAATTTATCAAAAAAATAAAAGAAGCCAGAGCTTAATTTATTAATTTGTTATTTTTTCAAGAGAAAAATATATTTGAAAGGAATGTTTTAAATGGCAAAAGTTGTTACAATGGGAGAAATAATGCTGAGATTATCGACTCCAAACAACGAAAAATTTATTCAGGCGGATGAATTTGATGTGTGCTACGGCGGAGGAGAAGCAAATGTTGCCGTTTCATTGGCAAACTATGGACATGATGCTGAATTTATTACAAAAGTCCCCGAAAATCCTATCGGAGAATGTGCTGTTGCGGCATTAAGAAAACTTAACGTTGAAACAAAACACATCGCAAAAGGCGGAGAAAGACTTGGAATTTATTTTCTTGAAACAGGTGCCGCTATGAGAGCGTCCAACGTAGTTTATGACAGAGCTCACTCATCAATTTCTACCGCAGTTGCCTCTGATTTTAACTTTGATGAAATTTTTGAAGGCGCTGATTGGTTCCATTTTACAGGCATTACTCCCGCTGTTTCCGATGCAGCGGCTGAATTGACCGAAATTGCTCTAAAAGCCGCAAAAGCTAAAGGTATAACCGTATCTGTTGACCTTAACTTTAGAAAAAAGCTGTGGTCAAGCGAAAAAGCGCAAAAAATAATGACAAATCTTATGCAGTATGTTGATGTTTGCATAGGTAACGAAGAAGATGCCGAAAAAGTATTGGGATTTAAACCCGGAAATACCGATGTTACCAGCGGAGAACTTGAACTTGCAGGCTATAAAGATATATTTGAGCAGATGGTTGCAAAATTCAACTTTAAATATGTAATCAGTTCTCTTCGTGAAAGTCATTCAGCATCCGATAATGGCTGGTCTGCATGTATTTATTCAAGAGATACTAAAGAATTCTATCATTCAAGAAAATACAGAATTACACCTATAGTTGACCGTGTAGGCGGCGGTGATTCATTTGCCGGCGGTGTTATCTGCGGATTCCTTGACGGAAAAAATTTCAAGGACGCTCTTGAATTTGGTGTTGCCGCTTCTGCTTTAAAACACACCATACCGGGAGATTTTAACTTAGTTTCAAGATCCGATGTTGAAAATCTTGCCGGCGGAGATGGTTCAGGAAGAGTACAAAGATAAAATTTTATATATTTATGTATATAATTTCTAAATTTGGGCAAAATACATATGTATAACACGGTTATCGTGTTGTCACATACCCTTTTATCATATATACCACCAAAAAACTGCAGTTGATAAGTATTTATACTTTCGCTGCAGTTTTTCTTTGTGAGTAATTATAAAAACACTCCGAATTTATTTGATAAATTAAAATATAAATTAATAAACCCGGAGTATTTTCAGTTTAATTTTAAATTGCAGCAGTACCAAATCAGAAGATTTGTAATAAAGCTTAAAGACACCGTGAATAATAAATCTTTCAAAAAGAGAATAGATTTTGCTTTATTATATCTCCGATGAAATAACGAATGTCCTCTTTGTTTAATGTGAAAATTTGAAACAATTATTTCTTTTCTTTTTTATTTGGAGTTTTCTTACTGCTTTTATCTACATAATCAATGTCATTATCCATGTCATATTGATGATCTACACCGAAAAAGTCTGTACTGTTATTATTTTTCTCATTTAATGTGTCTTCATCATCTTGATAATCTTCATAACCATAGCCATAACCATAACCATAGCCATAGCCATATCCATAGCCATATCCATATCCATAGCGTCCGAACGCATACTGTGACAGCTTTCCGTAACCGTATCCGTATCGCTTATATGATCCATATCTGCTTGTCAGGTTATCTACATCGTTAAGTATATATCCAAGAATTTTGGCATTGGCAAAATTTAAACTGTTTCGTGCTCTTTCCAATGTTTCATGAATAGTATAATTTTGTCTTACGACTACTATTACACCATCTGTATATTCCGACATTGCGGTTGAATCTGAAACAAGTGTTACAGGCGGAGTATCAATAAAGATATAATCATAATCTTTTGATAATTCCTCCAATATCTCTCCCATTTTTGCCGACGACAACAATTCGACAGGGTTCGGAGGTATCTGTCCTGCAGTAATGCAGTCAATTCCTACCTCATCACAATGCTTTATTGCATCCTTCAAAGGTAATAATCCGCATAAAACATCTGACAAACCATTTTTTCTTTCCAATTTTAAATATCTGTAAATTCTTGGCTTTCTAAGATCGGCACCGATCAAAAGGACTTTTGATCCTGTCTGTTGAAAAGCAATTGCAAGATTTAAACAGGTAGTAGTCTTTCCTTCGCCCGGACTTGCACTTGTAACAATAATTTTTTTACAATTGTTCTTAATATTGCTTAATGTAAATATAATATTTGTACGTGCTGCTTTATAAGCTTCTGTTACCATAAAGTTTGAACTTTTACTAAGAATAGATTCAACTCTTGTCTGGGCAGAAAGTTTTTCTTGTTCAGTATTTGTTGTTTTTGCTTTTGTCTCATTTATTCTTTTAACAATGTTCTTCAAGTTAAAACTCATTTATTCTTCCTCCTGCCTGAGTGATTGTTTGAATTTACATCTTTTCTTACAAACGACGGAATTTCACCAAGCAGCGGTTCTTCATATCGCTGACTGATCTCGTTTCCGTTTTTAATTCTCGTATCAAACAATTCAAGTACAATTATAATAAATGCACCTATTAATATTCCTATAAATATACCTATAAAAGTATTTTGACGAATATTAGGCGAAATAGGCGTTGTTGTTTCGCTTGCATTATCAAGAACCTTAACAGATCCTGCCTCAACCACCCTTATCAATTCATCCGGTGCATATTTAATTATACTTCTCGTAATTTTATATACATCGTCGGCATTTGTTCCTTTGACTGTAATTGAAAGAATTTCTGTATCATTCAATGCTTCCATTGACAACATACTTTTAATTTCATTACTTGTATATTTGTTGTTAAGGTCTTGTGCAACCTTTTCAAGAAATGTTCTTGCCTGCAAAATTTCCGCATATGTCATAACAAGCTGACGTGAAGAAGTCATACTTGCGGTAGAAATTTCCGTTGATGTCATTTCCCTTGATGAATTTACATATAAAGACGCTTTGGAACTGTATACAGGTGATATGAAAATTTCAGAATAAATGAATGCAAATATACCTACCAAAACTGCAGATACAACTATCAAAATCCATCTTCTTAACAGCATATCTATAATATCCAGTATGCTTAACTGTTCGTTCAAAAAAATCACTCCTAAATTCTATGTTTTTAAAAATATATATTTATAACCTTCATAAATAAATTTAAAGTTATAACATATTAATCCTCCATTCCGCCGCAGATGCGGCGGCACAAATCCTAACGTGGAAAAGAAGCAAGCAGATTGCCGTTTTGAGGGACGACGGTGTATGTGTATACTCCGAGTCGCGAAAAACGGTGAGATGCGCAGCTTATTT
>CASFSH010000239.1 GCA_949297205.1 uncultured Bacillota bacterium
GTGACATTGGAAGGCAGTAACACCATAACCGTGCGTGTTCCAAAGGAGTGTTATGATTACACAAAATCCAAGCTGGACAGCTATTTCAACGGTATGAGCTATGACCTTGATAAGTGCATTTGCGAACCGGGCTCAATCCACGGCGAATGTATGAAAAAGGCGGAGGAAATAACGCCGTTTGTAAGAATAAGTTCCATGCAAAGAGACACTGACAATATAAGCTTTATTGCTTCGTGGCACAGGGGCGCTGCCGAAACAGGAAAGCCTATTGCTGTTCTTTATGACCAGGCAGGCAGAATGGTAAGCCTGCAGCTTTTGCCGGATACCGAAGCAAATGACAGAGTAGATGTCACTTTCTCTGCCGGTGAAACAGATTTGACCGAGCCTTGTAGCGTGAAGCTCTTTTTATTAGAGGATATTTTGAGTATTTATCCAATATGCAGTTTTAACGAAATGGCATTCCCCGCAATTACACAATAAGAGTGCTTAGATGGCAGTTTAAAAATGACAGCAACAGCAAATTTTTGCAGCAGAACCTCCTTTCTGTTAATGAGTTGGAAATTGTCTTTACAACATACAATTAATAAATTTGTGAATACATGAATGCATTTCTCATGAACAAAATATAAATGCACCGCTTTTGACCTAAAAAACAGGCAAAAGCGGTGCATAATTTTTGGAGGAAAAGTTTTATCGTGAACACAAAAATAAGCATGGCGGGTAAAAATGATTTTATATTTACTTAACTATTGTTACTCGTAAACTTTCTTTTGTTAAAAAAATTTTCTGCTGCAAGATTTTTGGGCAAAAAAACAGAACCGCAATTTTGTATCAAAATTACGGTTCTCATTTGGTACACCATCAGGGACTCGAACCCTGGACACCCTGATTAAGAGTCAGGTGCTCTACCAACTGAGCTAATGGTGCATACACAACATATTTTGTCAATCAACGAATAGTATTATACCATAGAGATACATGTTTGTCAACAGTTTTTTTCGAAAATTGGAAAAAATCCGTAAAATAAAAGATGATGTTTATTTTCAAATAACAACGAAAGGAAAGATTTTTTACAAAAAATAATCAAACAAATTATTTAATTAAATATGAAAAATGTATAAAACGTAAAAATTCCCATAATTAATAAATGAATAAAGTAATTTTTTTGATATTTCTATTGTACTTTTTTTAAAAATGTTATATAATAAAATATAAAATGGATAATTATATGTAAAAAAAGAAAGAATGGATATACGTATGTTTAATATTGTATTGGTTGAACCGGAAATACCGCAAAATACAGGAAATATTGCAAGGACATGTGCCGCAACCGGAGCAAGGTTGCATATAGTCAGACCCATGGGATTTGAAATAGATGACAAAAAGCTGAAAAGAGCGGGACTTGATTATTGGCATTTGCTTGGAGTAAAATATTATGACAACATAGCGGATTTTTTTGAGAAAACAAAAGGAGGGCGGTATTTTTATTCTACCACAAAAGCGCGGCATACATATTGTGAAGTGAATTACAATGATGGAGATTATATTTTATTTGGAAAGGAAACAAAAGGATTGCCGGAACAATTATTGCATGATAATAAAGATTGGTGTATAAGAATCCCGATGATAAGTGAAGCAAGGAGTCTTAATCTTTCAAACTCGGTAGCAATTGTAATATATGAGGCGTTAAGGCAAACCGGATTTTCAAATTTGCAGAATTTCGGACAGCTGCACAATATGTCGTGGGATGATTAGGATTAATGAATAATGTTATGTATATAAATGGAATAATAGTAAGAAGAAAGGAAGATTAA
>CASFSH010000240.1 GCA_949297205.1 uncultured Bacillota bacterium
ATATTCAATTATTACCCTTTGCGTATTATATTTTTTTTCAAGTTTTTTTAAAGTCTTGGTATTTATGTCTTCAGGATCATCAATATACTCAATACTGACATTATCTACCTTAAATTTTTCTTTTTCAAATTCACATAAACCTTCTTCACATACAATTAAAAGGGTATTTTCTTCTGTATTAAATTCTTCACTTTCAAGTGTTTCTTGTATAAATTTTGTTTTTCCCGCTTCCAAAAAGCCGGTAAACAAATAAACTGGTATTTCCATAAAAGCCTCCCGTCAGCCGAATTGAATCTGTTTCATAAACGTCAGATATTAAACAATTCTTTAAGTTTTCCCTCATTTATTCCCGATCCTATAACGCACAGTCTTCCGCATACCGCAGCACTTCCATAACGCACATCGGGTTCTCCGGGTACATAATCAAAATGTATCCACTGTTCCTGTGATGCAACAATACCTTTTGCTCTTAATATCATACCATATTCTTTTTCATCAGATAATTTATTTAAAATATTTAATATATCCTCTTTGGTATACTTCCTGGCGGTTTCCGTTCCCCAGCTTGTGAATACTTCATCTGCATGGTGATGATGCTCGTCATGGTCGTGGTTACAATGATGATGTTCTTCATCATGGTCATGGTGACAATGATGATGTTCTTCATCATAGTCGTGGTGGCAATGATGATGTTCTTCGTCATGGTCATGGTGACAGTGATGATATTCTTTTGAGAGGATTTCCAATTCCTCATCAAGTGTATCCTTGCCTTCAACAGCAGACAAAATTTCCTTACCATTTAGTTCGTTCCATGGTGTTGATATCAATATCGCATCATCATTATGCTCCTTAATCATATCTACAACATTCTGCAATTTTTCATCAGATATATTGTCTGTATGACTTAAAACAATACAGCCTGCATTTTCAATTTGATCATTAAAAAATTCACCAAAATTTTTCATATACATTTTACATTTATTTGCATCGGCAACAGTTGCAAGACCATTAATTTTCAAATTGGCGTCAACACCCGAAACCGCACGTATCACATCACTCAATTTTCCAACACCCGATGGTTCAATTATAATTCTGTCCGGCGAATATTCTTCAAGAACCTGTACCAAAGCTTTTGAAAAATCTCCCACAAGACTACAGCAGATACAGCCAGAATTAAGTTCGTTTATCTGTATTCCCGATTCCTTGAGAAATTCTCCGTCAATACCTATTGTTCCGAATTCGTTTTCGATCAAAACGAGTTTCTCTCCGGCATATGCCTCCTTTATAAGTTTTTTTATCAGCGTTGTTTTTCCCGCACCTAAAAAGCCTGAAAAAATATCAACTTTTGTCATTTATGTCATTTCCTTTCATTTTAATCTCCATTCCGCCGCCAATGCGGCGGCACAAATCCTAACGTGTAAAAGAAGCAAGCAGATTGCCGTTTTGAGTGACGACGGCGTATGTGTATACTCCGAGTCACGAAAAATGGTGAGATGCAAAGCTTATTTTT
>CASFSH010000241.1 GCA_949297205.1 uncultured Bacillota bacterium
CTTTAAGAGAGAACCCGTCTGCAGTTTGTTCAAATACGGTGTAAATACTTTCGCCACTCAGAACTTCCCAACTATCCGTAATGTCATCGTAGTAGTAATATGTTTCGGAAAAATTACCTTCTTCGTCGGTTTTCTGAATTACATACACCTTTGATATATCGATAGCCTCTGATATGTCATTTATAACCTCAGCATTTTTAATGTCTGCGTTTTTGGAAACGACGCTCTGTATAATATTCGCCGTCTGGGTAGTAGTCGAGTAGTTTTCCAACTTATTTTCGAGGTCGGTAAATGATACTCTGGTTGCTATCGCCTCTGCTGTTTGTGATATAGTCGAATAGTTCTCTAATTCACCTGCAAGGTCGGTAGAAGATACTTTTGTTTTAATTTCCTTTGCCGTTACTGAAATTGCGGCTTTCATATTATTTCGCTCTTTAATAACGGTCTTGCTGAAATTTTCATCGTCAAGGTTGTACAGTATATCCTCATATGTTCGTTTCATTACTGCAAGCTCGTCACGGAGTAACTGAACTTCATTTCTTAACTCTTTAAAGTTCATAGAATTGATGTTCTTATAAGAATTAGACATACAAACCACCGCCTGCTTCCATAATCAGCTCCAGTTCATAGAGTCGGGCATATCCATAGCCTTCAACATGCAGTTTTATACCGTAGCTCGCCGTCTGACGCGGTTTAACACGAATAGCAATTTGTCCGGTATGACTATTTTCATATACAAGGTGAGAGTAGGGAGAAAATTTTTCGTCATCATAAAGTACATAAACTTTAATTTTCGCTTTATCCGCAAGGTAGGCAAACATCTGAATTTTCTTTATATGTTTAATGTCAATGGTTTCGTTGGTAAATAAATCGGTTTCAAAGCTCCAACTGTGATTATAGTCATCAGTGTCGAGCTTATATATCTCTCCGTCCTCGCATAAGGCAAACATTCCGTCTTTTATATGTGCAAAATTAAGAACTCTGGTATCAATTAACTGTTCCGACCACTGCTCGAAAATGGTATCGTATACAAATAAATGCTTGTTATCGTCCTCATCTTCACAGTACAGATAATAACATCTGTCGTCTGTACCTGCCACAGCATAAGCATACCTGTTTATATTCAGATAATGGCTTATTATACGGGGATTGGAGCCTGTATAGATTTTAACATTGTCGCGGGATACAAATATAAGCCTGCCGTCAACGTCCTGTATTGTCCTGTTATCAATAGCACCTTCACCGTAAATATCCTGAATACGGAAAGGATTTTTTGTATTGTAAATCTCATGCATAAAATCATGCTTAAAACATATAACATGATTTTGAAATGTTGTGATGCCTTTAAAAGCTCCGTTGGCTTTTGTGTTCGACTGTGCCGCAGAACACCACGCATTACTCTCATTGTAGGAATCTATTGTATCTAAATTCCAATTTGTGTAATCGTTATAGCCGCTTGCATATATTCTGTCATCATCAACACCGAATAGTCTTGAAAGATGTACCGTAGCATACTTTATATTCGGCATGCTCGGAGGTATACTTACTTTCCAACCAGTATTTTCACTGTCCACTTCATCAACAACCCATCTGTATACATCGTTGTTATATAGATTCATGTAATAGTAGTTGTGACTTGCAGAATCCGGCGGCAAATACGGTGAAGTGCTATTTGTGTATGTTTTAACCATTACCGACATATCGGCTATGTCAAAATTATCCTCTGTAATCTCAAAATTCATTGACTTCTTATCTGGGAATATGAGTAACTTTTTTGTATAGCTTCCGCTTATCGGATCTATGGGTGAATTATAGTTAATCTCCGTATCCTCACCATCATTTTCAGACACACTGCCGTACACATTAAACTGCACAACGCTACGAGGATATTCGTCTTCATAAGAGGCGTTTTTACTTTGGAGTGTTCCGGTATAGATATTATTTACCTCACCGTTAAGAAATGTAAGGTAGTCGAGATAAATTGATTCGGCATTCCTGTATATTACAATCAGGAAGTTGTCGAATCCAAACATGCTTATTGGGTGAGCATAATAATCATCTAATATTGTACGTCTTTTCGGTGAAGGTGTGAGATAGGGTGCTTCAAACGTGGAAATATTTTTTTCCACTGTCAGAGCACCAGTATCGATAGTCTGTCTGTAATTGAGACCTTGCCATGACCTCTTAGTCATTTTGTATGCTTTACGTCCCTGAGGGACTGGAAGTTGCAGGTAAGAAATCTCCTGTTCCTTTTTCTTAGATGCCATTGACACAACACCTCACATTCCAAATGTTGACTTTTTAGTACTCAGCCATGCCTTAAAGGTTTCCAACAGAACATTATAGTCGTTTACCCATTTTGCACCGTAGTCATCTTCATTTGCAACCTTATATGCTTCGGCTCTCAGCTTTGCTTTCATAAGGTCAACAAATTCCAGGGGTAGCATAACATTTCCCTCATCTGGTCCCGACAGTTTCGGCGCAGGCTTCACAAAATAGATTATGTCTATCTTTTTCGGCTGTTTTTCTGTGTTATAGCCTATGCTGTTACCGATCTTATAGTAAGTATCGGGAAAGATAGCGCCACTTGTCACCGTCGATTTTATAAGCTGTGTGCTATCAGCAAAAATAGTATATATATCTTCAAAACGAATTGCTGCCTCATCACTCGGTATTTCCAACGTATTAAGTGCAATAGGGTTTCCGGTCGGGTTATTAACGGTGATTTTGCTCTGCTCCTGTATAAGCTCTGTATATAGCAGATACTCTAACGCATTTGCCCAGAGAACATAGCTTTCATACGGAATAGGGAAAGCAACATCAACTTCTTCTTTTAGTTCTCCGATAACAGTCCTTAATGAAATTCCACTGTCAAACATATTACCACCACCTTGACCCTTTCATTTTTCTGCCTTTTGCGTCTTCATTCCAATAATTCAGATAAGCTTCATGGATTTTTCTAAAAAATTCTGTTTTATGTGTTTCGTCTCCGGCGGCTAAGAATATGATATTGTCAACAAGGGCATTGTGATATAGCGGTAATACAATAATCTCATCGGATAGAGAGGTTATAGGCTGGTATTCTGTGTCCGGTTCAAACACAAATTTGTCATATCTTGCCGATATTTCTCCGACAGTATCATTTAAGAAATTAAAAAAACGCCTTTGTTCAATCGGCATTATCAAATTAACCTTTTCAAAAATTTCAAGTGTAGACATCTTCATCACCGCCTATGTAATTTATTCAGCAAGTGCCAATTCATCTCCCGCGGTAGTGAAAGGATAAGCTACCGCAGAAGATAAAACCGGCAATAATCAATATGTAGTGGGTATCAAAATATTAAGCACAGTTGGTGATACGAACGCATC
>CASFSH010000242.1 GCA_949297205.1 uncultured Bacillota bacterium
CCTATTAAACATGTTCCTGCTTCAATTTCTCTTTTTCGGTTCTGCTCAAGAGAATCTAAAAATGACTTTTCAATATCATTATTATTCAATTTTATTCCCGGACTGTACACAGTTTCAAATTCTTCATTTGAAATATCCTTATGAATTGGTTTTGATATATCATTTATCTTTGATATAAAATCGCGTCTGTATTTATAAATTACAGAGCCGTACCCGGCAAGCTGCATATTCCATGCCGAAAGAACATCGTCTGTGTCTGTTCCCGAATATTTTACATTTTTTAACAGGCTGTTTTTTTGTGCCAGGGCTTTTTGATAATTTATGAGATTTGCAAGATATTTAGGATAAAGCTGACTGATTGCCTCATCAATGAACCTTCTTCTCACTGACGGTGACCCTTTAATAATGTCAAGATCCTCAGGTGAAAACATTACAACATTCAGGTAATTCATAAGCATTGATAATTTTCTTATCCCGACATTATTTATTTTTATTACCTTTTTCCCGTCTTTTGACACTCTCATCTGCATTTTATATTCTCTGTAAGCGTCACAAAATACAAGGTTAAGACTAAACAAATTTTTATCAAATTTGATTAGTTCTCTATCGCTTTTGGCCCTGTGGCTTCTGCCATTGGAAAACAAATAAACTGCCTCCAATAAGTTTGTTTTCCCCTGGGCATTATTTCCGTAAAATACATTTGTTGTAGGACAAAGCTGTATATTTTCATGTTCATAGTTACGAAAATAATCCAACGTCAAAGATTTTATATACATAAATCATTCAACCTCAATCTGATATTGTCCGTCCTCAAAATCAATAAGAACAACATCCCCCGGGCGTATTTTTTTACCTCTCATTATACAGATTTCTCCGTTTACCGATACAATTTCCGACAGAATCATATCTTTTGCGTCAGCGCCGTTTTCCGCAATACCCGAAAATTTCAGAAGCTGATCAAGCTTTATATATTCCGTACTTATTTTTATTTTTTCGCATTGCATATTATATCACCTTTTAATTCTTTGTTCTTGAAACGCTTATAATTCCCGGAAGTTGTTTTATCTTTGTCGCTGCTTTTTTCACATCAGCTGTATCGGAAATCTCAACGCTTAAATTAATAATTCCTATCTTATTTTTTGTAACTCTTCCTGTAAATGAAACACAATTTAATTTCAATTCTGCCAAAACGGTAGAAATAGCCATCATCATTCCGGGCTTATCTTCTGTTTCTATTGTCATTGTAGCAATATAAACAGAATGCTTTTCCTCTGCCCATTCAACAGGAATAAATCTAAGTTTATCTTCTTCAGATAATACCTCAGGCTGCATATTCGAACAATCTGCACGATGTACCGAAACGCCTCTGCCCTTTGTAATAAACCCTATAATATCATCTCCGGGCACGGGGTTACAGCATCCGGCAAGACGAACAAGACAGTTATCTATACCTACAACATTAATTCCGCTGTTCTTTGTCTTTTTACTCTTTTTCACACGAGTTTCCGGAATATCCTGATGTTCCTGTGATTTTTCTTCTTTTTTTAATTTCACATATTCTTCGTTTAACCTCATTACAACCTTTTGTGCTGTCAGACCGCCGTATCCGACACTTGCGTAAAGGTCATCAATGGAGTTAAACTGATATTTTCTGAAAATCGGTGCAAGCCATTCATCTCTGAATAAAACAGATGACGGAACATTTATTCTCTTGCACTCTTTTTCTATATATTCTTTTCCGCTTATAATATTTTCTTCTCTGCATTCTTTTTTAAGCCATTGATTAATTTTTGTTTTGGCCTGAGAAGTTTTTACAATTTTAAGCCAATCTCTGCTTGGCCCTTTTACGGTAGGTGAAGTAAGGATTTCAACAATATCACCATTTTTTAATTTATAATCATGGGGTACTATTTTACCGTTAACCTTTGCTCCGCACATTTTACATCCTACTTGTGTATGAATAGCAAATGCAAAGTCAATTACGGTACTTCCGTTTCTTAACGATATAACCTTTCCATTAGGAGTAAGAGCAAAAACCTCTTCGTTGAACAAATCAAGCTTTATATTATTTAAAAACTCATCTGTATCCATTATATCCTGCTGATTTTCAAGCAGTTGTCTTACCCATTCCAGTTTTGAATCCATATCGGTCTGTCCCGATATTCCTTCTTTATATTTCCAATGCGCGGCAATACCTTCCTCTGCCACCTTATGCATATCCCATGTTCTTATCTGAATTTCAAACGGAGTACCTTTTGGACCAACAACCGTTGTATGCAATGATTGATACATATTTGGTTTCGGCATAGCAATATAGTCTTTGAATCTCATAGGTATAGGCGTATACATTTCATGCACCATTCCCAAAACCGCATAACATTCCGCCACAGTATCGACAATTATTCTGACTGCAAACAAGTCGTATATTTCATCAATACTTTTGTTTTGTGCAAACATTTTTCTGAATATTGAATAAAAATGTTTTGCCCTGCCTGTTATCTGGGCTTTTATTCCCAGTTCTTTCATTTTATCTTCAAGCGTTTCTATAATATCGGCAACATATTGTTCACGTTCGCTTTTTTTCTGATTGATATTTGTTCTTATTTCTTCATAAGCGATTGGGTCAAGATATTTCAGAGAAAGGTCCTCCAACTCCGACTTTATTTTTGACATACCAAGACGATGTGCCAATGGTGAATAAATTTCAAGAGTTTCTTTTGCCTTTTCAAGCTGTTTTTCATGTGACTGATAGTTAAGGGTTCTCATATTATGAAGTCTGTCTATCAGTTTAATAATAACTACCCTAATATCTTTTGACATTGCAAGAAACATTTTTCTTAAATTTTCAACCTGTTGTTCCTCATGTGAAGTATACTGCAATTTGGTAAGCTTTGTTACACCGTCAACTATTTCAGCAACATTTTTTCCAAACAAAGTTTCCAAATCCTCAAATGTATATGGTGTGTCTTCGATAACATCATGAAGAAGTGCAGAACTTATTGCCACGGCATCCATTGATAATTCAGCAGCAATATATGCGGTTTGTACCGGATGATCAATATAAGGCTCTCCTGATTTTCTGAATTGATTTTTATGTGCAGCCTGAGCAACTTTATATGCGATATATATCATATCGGTATTTGCTTTATGGCTGTAGCCTTTGACCATCTTTATTACTTCTTCAATTATGGCATCAGTATCCGTAACATTTATACCGGGCAATTTTTCAGGTCCCAGTATAGTGCTGTATTCCAATCTATCCAAAATATCATATCCTTTCATATATACAGATATTTACATAATTCCGAATTACACTCTGTCTACCGTTTTGTGCTTTTTATATCCTTAATGATAAGCTGAACTTTCTCATTATCCATAAAATTATTAATATCAAGATTAAAAGCAATATCAATCATTCTGTCCGGCACAAGATATTTTGCGTAATCACCGAACCCAAAGCCTACCGCTTCCACATTTTTCCCTGAAATATCAACTTTTATCTTAAGATGTTTTCCGTCCGCTCCAATTACTGCGGCATTTATGACTTTTGCTCCTTTTACAGCAAATACAGGTTTTTCGTTATCCATACCCACCGGTTCGAGCCATTTCAACTGTTTTGCACTCTGCACCGAAATAAACGCCGCGGGGACGCTGCAATCTATATCAAGTGTTTTCACAAATTTGTTTTCAAATTTTTCTTCTGCATATTTATTGATTTTTGTCACAAAAGCATTAAAATTATCCATATTAAGCGATAATCCCGCGGTCTGATCAT
>CASFSH010000243.1 GCA_949297205.1 uncultured Bacillota bacterium
ATATCAGTCTATTTTCGGCAATTTAGATAGGCTTTTTTCAATATCGGAGTCAGATGGAATATAGTCGGTCATCTCATGGTCATTGAATTTTTGATATGCTGTCATATCAAAATATCCTGTTCCGGTCAAACCGAATACTATTGTTTTTTCTTCGCCTGTTTCCTTGCATTTTAATGCTTCATCTATTGCGGCTCTTATAGCGTGACTGCTTTCCGGTGCGGGGAGTATTCCCTCAACTCTTGCAAACTTCTGTGCCGCTTCGAAAACTGCCGTTTGTTCAACTGAAACAGCCTCCATCAGACCGTCTGCATATAATTGCGATAATATAGAACTCATACCGTGGTATCGAAGCCCCCCGGCATGGTTTGCCGATGGCATAAAGCCGCTGCCTAAAGTGTACATTTTCTGAAGCGGACAAACCTTTCCCGTATCACAATAGTCATAAGCGTATTTACCTCTTGTAAGGCTTGGGCAGGAGGCAGGCTCTACCGCAATAAATCTGTAATCTCTTTCGCCCCGGAGCTTTTCACCCATAAAGGGGGAGATAAGACCGCCCAGATTTGAACCGCCGCCGGCACAGCCTATAATAATATCAGGAACAATGCCGTATTTATCCAATGCGGTTTTTGTTTCAAGGCCTATGACGGATTGATGTAAAAGAACTTGAGAAAGAACGGAACCTAATACATATCTGTAACCCTCATTAGTAACCGCAGCTTCAACAGCTTCCGAAATTGCACAGCCGAGGCTTCCCGTTGTACCCGGAAATTCTTCCAGTATCTGTCTTCCTACTTGTGTTGTATTAGATGGGGAAGGAGTAACGTCTGCGCCGTATGTTCTCATAACCTCACGGCGGAAAGGCTTTTGCTCATATGAAACCTTAACCATATATACTTTACAGTCAAGACCAAAGAAAGAACACGCCATGGATAAGGCCGTTCCCCATTGTCCTGCACCGGTTTCTGGTGTAACGCCTTTAAGACCTTGCTTCTTTGCGTAATATGCCTGTGCAATTGCGGAATTCAGCTTGTGACTTCCGGAGGTGTTGTTACCCTCGAATTTGTAATAAATTTTTGCCGGTGTATCCAGTGCCTTTTCAAGATAATATGCACGAACAAGCGGGGAGGGACGGTACATCTTGTAAAATGTATGTATTTCCTCGGGGATGTCTATGTATGGTGTTGTGTCATCAAGCTCCTGATCAATAAGCTCATCACAGAATACAGGCTTAAGATCCTCTTTTGTAACGGGCTTTAATGTCGCCGGATTCAAAATAGGTGCAGGCTTATTCTTCATATCTGCACGCACATTATACCATTGCTTCGGCATCTCTTTTTCTTCAAGATAAATTTTGTAAGGAATTTTTGTCATGTTTTTTTCCACCCTTCATAAAATTTAAATAGTTTTCCCGAGAAAGCAAAAATACCCTGTCCGTATTAGGACAGGGTATAAATTTACCTGTGGTGCCACCTAATTTCACCCTTTTATAAAAGGATGCACTCATCGCATTGCCATCACAATGCTGTCACTTTTTACGGTTGACCTCCGTCGCCCCTACTATGCCTCAGCAGTTCAGTTTGCCCTCACAGACCCATTCGTTCCTCCGTATATTACCGCCATCACACCGTCGGCGGCTCTCTCTTAATAACTAAAGAGGAAGTACTATTTCTGCTCATCGGTTTATTCTATTGGAGAAATGATAACACAAATAATTTTATTCTGTCAAGTTTTTTTTAAAACTTTAAAAATATTTTTGCATATTAAACGGAAATTATTTTAAAAAATTTTAAATATGTGTATAATGTTTACAAATAAAAAAACTGAAAAAGAGGAGAAATAAATTATTATTGATTTGATTTTTGATGTAATGTATAATAAAAAAAGTAAACGAAATGGGATGTGGATTGCAGTGAAATATAAAAATGTAACAGAAGGAATATTTTTGTTAAGACCAAACAGATTTACCGCAAAGGTATTGATTGACGGAAAAGAAGAAACGGTACACGTGAAAAATACAGGCAGGTGCAAAGAAATACTTATACCCGGAGCAAAAGTGATATTGGAAAAGTCGGACAATTCTCAAAGAAAAACCGGTTATGATCTTATTTCCGTATATAAAGGCGACAGACTTGTTAATATGGACAGTATGCTTCCCAATAAGGTGTTTTATGAATATATTCCGTCTTTTTTCGGAAAAACAAATCTGATTAAACCCGAAAAGACTTTTAATACTTCCAGATTTGATTTTTACATAGAACAGGACGAAAGAAAAATATATGCGGAGGTAAAGGGGGTTACGCTTGAAGAGGACGGAGTTGTAAAATTTCCCGACGCACCTACACAAAGAGGTGTTAAGCATATAAAAGAATTGTGTCAGGCGGTGGAAGAGGGATTTGAAGCATATATTGTGTTTATAATTCAGATGAAAGGTGCAAAGTATTTTACACCCAACAAAGCCACACATCCGGAATTTTATTCTGAACTGAAAAAGGCGGAGAAAAAGGGTGTCAAAATTTATGCATTTGACTGTGATGTGAAAAAAGATTCCGTTACAGTGGGGAAAGAAATACCTGTTAAATTTTAGTAAAAAAAGTACCGTCAGCAAATGCTTAAACGGTACTTTTTTAAGTTATTTTATTTTTTTGACAATTCTTCGTCTATTGCCTTTGCCGCAGTTTTTCCTGCGCCCATAGCAAGAATAACGGTTGCGGCGCCGGTAACAACGTCACCGCCTGCATATACAAAAGGTTTTGAGGGTGCACCATTTTCATCGGCAATTATACAGCCTTTTTTGTTGGTGTCAAGTCCTTTTGTTGTGTTTTTTATAAGAGGATTGGGTGATTGACCTATTGAAATTACAGCGGTGTCAATATCCAGTATTTCTTCCGATCCTTCTATGGCAACGGGACGTCTTCTGCCGCTTGCATCAGGTTCTCCCAGTTCCATTTTAATTACTTCAACGCCTTTTAACCAGCCTTTTTCATCTCCGATAAACCTTGTGGGATTTTGAAGAAGTTTAAATATTATTCCTTCTTCTTCGGCGTGCATTACTTCTTCAATACGGGCAGGCAACTCTTCTTTTCCTCGTCTGTAAACAATATAAACATTTTCGGCACCCAGTCTTTTAGCACTCCTTGCCGCATCCATCGCAACATTTCCGCCGCCGAATACAGCAACATTTTTGCCAATAAAGACAGGTGTATCATATTCGGGGAATTTATAGCCCTTCATGAGGTTTATTCTTGTAAGAAATTCGTTTGCGGAATATACGCCGTTCAAAGCTTCTCCTTCAATTCCCATAAAAGAGGGAAGACCTGCACCCGAACCGATATATACGGCATCATAACCGAATTCTTCAAATAGTTCATCTAAAAGAATTGATTTACCTATAATAACATTTGTTTCAATATTGACACCTAAATCCTTCAGTTTTGAAATTTCCTTCTGAACAATGTTTTTCGGAAGTCTGAATTCGGGGATTCCATACATTAAGACGCCGCCTGCAGTGTGGAAAGCTTCATATATTGTAACCTCATAGCCCATTTTTGCAAGATCGCCGGCGGCGGTAAGACCTGAAGGCCCTGACCCTACAACAGCAACTTTTTTACCGTTTGGCTGTGGCTTTTCCGTTTTATCCTCTCCGTGCTCCATATGGTAGTCGGCGGCAAATCTTTCAAGTCTGCCTATACCGACAGGTTCGCCTTTAATACCTCTTACGCACTTTGATTCACATTGTTTTTCCTGAGGACAAACTCTTCCGCATACGGCGGGTAAAGAATTTGTTTCGGTAATTTTATTGTAAGCGTCTTCAAATTTTTCCTGTGCAATAAGACTTATAAATTCGGGGATTTTGACCGATACGGGACATCCGTTTACGCAAGGACTGTTTTTACAGTTTAAACATCTCTGAGCTTCATCAACTGCCATTGCAACGGTATAACCTGTGGTAACTTCAAGGAAGTTTTTGTTTCTAACATTAGGATCCTGTTCCGGCATGGGATTTTTCTTTAATGACATATTGGGCATATATTAACATTTCCTTTCAAAAGTTGTTTGAATAAGTAATATTTAAAAATCAATCATATTGTAACAAATTAATGAAGACCTATTCTGCAATGACCGTCTTCGCAAGATTGTTGCTCGTATTTTTTAAACATCTGCTGTCTGTTGAGCGCTGAGTTCCAGTCTATTTTGTGACCGTCAAAATCAGGACCGTCAACACAGGCAAATTTTGTTTCTCCGTCCACAATTACACGGCAGCCACCGCACATACCTGTGCCGTCGATCATTACCGGGTTCATTGAAACTGTTGTGGGTATGTTGTATTCTTTTGTAAGATTGCATACGGCTCTCATCATTACAAGGGGACCTATTGCTATAACCTCGTCAAATTTTTCGCCTTTTTCAATTTCTTCCTTTAAGCGATCTGTTACGAAACCCTGCAAACCGTTTGAACCGTCATCTGTTGTAATAATCAGTTTGTTGGAAACTTTTTTTAAATCATCTTCCAAAATTATTAGATCCTTGTTGCGGAATCCGGTTATTACAGTAACATCCGCACCTAAGTTATGTAATTTTTTTGCTTGAGGATATGCTATGGCAGTGCCTAATCCGCCGCCGATTACAGCAACTTTTTTCTTGCCTTCCAAAGGTGTAGGGACTCCGAGAGGTCCTGCAAAATCGGATAAACTGTCCTTATCTGTAAGTTTTGCCAAATCACGGGTGGTTTTTCCTACAACTTGAACTATTATTGTAACAGTACCCTTTTCTCTGTCAAAATCCGCAATTGTAAAAGGTACTCTTTCTCCGTATTCATCAATTCGTAAAATTATAAATTGTCCGGGTTCGGCACGTCTTGCAACCAAAGGAGCTTCAACTTCCATTAAAAATATTTGAGAATTTAAATCTTTTTTTTGTACTATTTTATACGACATATATGTATCTTCCTTTCGGATTAATAAATTGATTGTTATATTATAAAAAATAAATATCCGTTTGAAAAATATAATAATCTGGATATCAGGAAATATAAATACCTCATTCTACTATATAATATTTATGGGAAAAAGTCAAGAAATTTTTTCTTCTATTTATTATATTTAATATACTTATTGAAAGAAATATAAAAAAAATGTCATTTTTGAATGATTTTTTTGTGATATTATCCCTATTTTGAAATTTTATATTGCTTTTGTTGCAAAAAAATGGTATAATTAAAAAAATAAATAATATTATTTTTTTATGCTATATATTTTTTAGGAGGTT